>NZ_JBQSYR010000012.1:0-129506 GCF_052379505.1 Glutamicibacter sp. 363
ATCTCAGGGCAGCGCCAGAACAGCTAGATATAAAGAAACCCTTGCTCCGCACATTGAAAATGTGCCGAGCAAGGGTTTCTTCGTCAAGCAGAGCTAGTCTTTGTCGCCGGGCTGGTAAACATCCGGGATGCCGTCTTTGTTGTCATCGCGTGTTTCGCGGGCGGCAATGATCTTGTACCCACGGTTGCGCGGGATCAGCCACAAGGCGCCGAGGATCGCGGCAATGAAGGAGCCGGCCAGGATTGCGACCTTTGCATGCTCGTAGTGCACCGATTCCAGACCGAAGGACAGCTCGGAGACCAGCAAGGAGACGGTGAAGCCGATACCCGCCAGCAGCGTCACGCCGAACAGGTCAGCCCATTTGGCGTCCTTATCCAAGGACGCCTTGGTGAACTTGGTGAGCAACCAGGTGAAGCCCATGATGCCGATCGGCTTGCCGAGCACCAAGCCAAGCACGATGCCCCAGAGCACCGGGTCGGTGAACAGCCCGCCGCCGCCGGATTCGGAGGAAACCACCGTGACACCCGCGGCGAAGAAGGCAAAGATCGGGATGCAGAAACCGGAAGAGAGCGGACGGAAGCGGTGCTCGAAGAGTTCGGACAAACCATATCCTTCGCGGCCGTCGGTGCGTTTGACCGGTATGCAGAAGCCCAGAACCACGCCCGCGATGGTTGCGTGAATTCCCGAACCGAAGATGAAGATCCAGGTGATGACGCCCAGCGGCAACAGGATCGCCCACGCCGCCCAGGCGCGCTTGGCGAAGAATTTGCCCAGGGAACGGGCCAGCACGGTGAACAGGATGATCGGAATCAGGGCCAGCCCGAGGTAGGCCAGCTTGAGCTCGTCGGTGAAGACGAAGGCGATGATGACGATGGCGATCAGGTCATCAACCACCGCGAGGGTCAGCAGGAAGATGCGCAGCGCGGCCGGCAGAGCCGAACCGATGACGGCAAGCACCGCGACGGCGAAAGCGATATCGGTCGCCGTGGGGATCGCCCAGCCGCGGAGCAGCTCGGTGCCGCCCCCGGAACCGGCGGCGATAGCCACGAAGACCAATGCCGGAACCAGCACGCCACCGAAGGCAGCGGCAACCGGGACCGCCGCGGTTTTGACGTTGCGCAGATCGCCAATGACGAATTCTTTCTTCAATTCCAGACCGGTCAAGAAGAAGAACACCGCCAGCAAGGCATCGGCTGCCCAGTGGCCGATGGAAAGATTCAGGTCGACACCGAAGAGGGTGGGCCCGAAGTGGAAATCACGCAGCGCAAAATAGGAATCGCGCATCGGCGTGTTGGCCCAAATGAGCGCGAGGATCGCGCCAGCGATGAGGACCATGCCGCCGACGGTTTCCTTGCGCAGGATATCTCCAATGCGCACCGACTCTTTGTAGCTTGGGCGCGAAAACAGGTTCCTTGGCGAACCTGAAGAGGGCGTTGGAGTCATTGTTGAACTCGCTTACTTCGATAAATGAAAATTTGTTCGCCGACCAGACTTCCCGGCACACCTGACTTTAACACTAGCGCGAAACGTGGCTCGAACCACAAAATCCCGGGTGAGCGCATCTTCACACCGACCCGGGATCTTGCCGCTGGTTCTTGACGGCGGTTAGCGCGAAAGCCACTCATTGACCTGAGCGGCCTGCATGTTCAGCGCCTTGCCCAGGTACGGCTCCGCAGCGGAAGCAAGCTTGCCGCCGATGAACGGAATCGACGAGGAAACCTTCGCATCGATAGCGAATTCGCTCTGCTCACCGGCTGGGCTCAACGATTCGGTGCCGGAGACCGACACCGGGACGCCTGCCACGTTGATCTTCACCGATGCCGAACGATTGCCTGCTGCATCCGGTGCGCTCCACTGCTCAACCTGCGTGACATCAATGGAAGCGCCCACGAATTTACGGGCGAAGTCCGGCACGCGGTCGGTGGGCAGCGCGCGGACGGTAGTCAGGGTGAAGGCGCTATTGGTGTCGCCCTCAACGGTGAAACTCGTCAACGTGCCCTTGGCGAGCGAGGTCAGATGCTCGGCGAAACCGCGATCGGCTAAGGTCGCGATGACCTTGTCTGCAGGGTGCGCGATCTGCGTGCTTGCGTTCAATGCCATGAATACGAATCCCATTCTTGAAAGGTTCGGCGCTCTTGCAGAACAATCTTGTGTTCCGTGCCGGTTCTGGTCGTTATTAACCCTATCGGTTCCCTCAGGTTAGGTAGGCTAGGAAGGCAGCATAAAACAACATATTGGCATTGCGCCGACCGCGGAAACATTTTGCGGTCGTTGTTTGTGGTGCGCTACCGGATATTTTGCCTTCAGGAGAGGAACTTTAAGCAACATGAGCCTGAGCGGACTTCATGATTTCCTGCGCGAGGAACCGTCATTTAGGCGAATCCAGCAAGGCGCCTCGTTGGCCTTCAACGCCCGCAGCGAAGAGCTAGAGATCGCCGCCCCACCAGGGATGCGCGCAATTCTCGGCGCCCACGTCGCCGAGGGGCTTTTCTCCGGGCAAGACCAGTCGGTCATGCTGATCGTGACCGCCACCGGTCGCGAGGCCGAGGACGTCTCGGCGTCCCTGACCGCATACATGCCCGCAGAGCAGATCGCGGAGTTCCCTTCCTGGGAGACCCTGCCCCATGAGCGGCTCTCCCCGCGCAGCGATACCGTGGGCCGTCGCCTGGAAGTCCTGCGTCGGCTGCACGACGGAGACCCGACGCTGAAGGTCATCATCGCGCCGATTCGCGCGGTGCTCCAGCCGCTGGTCTCCGGATTGGGGCAGCTGCGCCCGGTGGAGCTCGAGCTCGACGCGGAGCCGGGCTTCGAAAGAGTCATCAGGGATCTGGCCGCGGCGGCTTATGCCCGGGTGGACATGGTCACTCATCGCGGCGAATTTGCCGTCCGCGGCGGCATCATCGACGTCTTCCCGCCAACTCTCGAGCATCCGGTGCGCATCGACTTCTTCGGCGAGCAAATCGATTCGATGCGCTACTTCTCCATCGCCGATCAGCGTTCCTTGGAAGGCGAGGCTCCAGCCAAGATCGTGGCCACTCCCTGCCGCGAAATGCTCATTACCCCGCAGGTGATGAGCCGGGCCGCCAACCTCAAGGCGAACTTCCCCGCGGCGACGGAAATGCTGACCAAAATTGCCGGCGGCATTGCCGTGGAAGGCATGGAATCCCTGGCGCCGCTGTTGGTCGATGAGATGGTGCCGTTGCTCTCGCTGCTTCCGGCCTCGTCCATCGCGCTGGTGATGGAACCCGAGCGAGTCCGCTCGCGCGCCCACGACCTGAATGCGACCAACGCTGAATTCCTGGCCGCGGCGTGGGCTTCGGCCTCCGACGGCGCGGCGGCGCCATTGGATCTGAGCACCGCGGAGTCCGGACGCAAGCTCGCCTCCGGCGACTTCGCCTCACTGGCCGAAACCGTTGAGCATGCCAAAGACGCCAAGGTCTCTTGGTGGTCGCTGACCTCGCTGGGTGCGGATGAAGATCTTGGCCTAGGCGCGGCGACCATCCGGGTCGAGGCCCGCGAACCACGCGGCTACCAAGGCGACATCGAAGCGATGATGGAATTCCTCTCCGGCCGGGTCAAGGACGGGTGGCGCTTGGTGGTGGCCACCGAAGGCCCGGGCCCGGCGGCGCGGCTGTCTGAACTTTTCCAGGAATACCAGATCCCGGCGCACCGTGTCCCGGAGCTCAGCGAGCTGCCCACGGCGGGACTCATCGAAATCACGCAGGCCACCGCCGGGCGCGGCTTCGTTTTTGACGAGCTGAAATTCGGGTTGCTGACCGAAGCCGACCTGCTGGGGCGTTCGAGCGCCTATGGCAGCCGCAAGACGCGCAAGCTCAGTGCCAAGCGCAAGCGCAATGCGGTGGATCCGCTGTCCCTGCAAACCGGCGACTACATCGTGCACGAGCAGCACGGCATCGGCAAATTCGTGGAATTGGTGGCACGCAAGGTGTCCGGGTCCTCGAAGGATGCCAAACGCGAATACCTCGTGGTGGAATACTCCGCTTCGAAGCGCGGGGCACCGGGGGACCGGCTCTTCGTTCCGATGGAGCAGCTGGACCTGGTCACCCGCTACGTGGGAGGCGAAGCGCCAAGCCTGTCCAAGATGGGCGGCTCGGATTGGGCCAGCACCAAATCAAAGGCCCGCAAGGCGGTCAAGGAGATCGCCGGGGACCTGATCAAGCTGTACTCCGCGCGAATGGCCAGCCGCGGCCACTCCTTCGGCCCGGACACCCCGTGGCAGAACGAGCTCGAAGAGGCCTTCGCCTATATCGAGACCCCGGATCAGCTCACCGCCATCAACGAGGTCAAGCAGGACATGGAGCGCGAGATCCCCATGGACCGGCTGATCTCCGGTGACGTGGGCTTCGGCAAGACCGAGATCGCGGTCCGGGCCGCGTTCAAGGCGGTCCAGGATTCCAAGCAAGTGGCCATCTTGGTGCCAACCACGCTGCTTGCCTCCCAGCACCACCAGACCTTCACCGAACGCTATTCGGGATTCCCGCTGCGGGTGAAGTCGCTTTCCCGTTTCCAGACGGCCAAGGAGTCCAAGGAAATCCTTGCCGGGCTCAAGGACGGCTCGATCGATATCGTGATCGGCACCCACCGGCTGCTGTCCAAGACGGTCCAGTTCAAGAACCTCGGGTTGGTGGTCATCGATGAGGAACAGCGCTTCGGTGTGGAACACAAGGAAGAGCTGAAGAAGATGCGCACCAACGTGGATGTGCTGGCGATGAGCGCCACGCCAATCCCGCGCACCTTGGAAATGAGCCTGACCGGAATCCGCGAGACCTCGACGCTGGCCACGCCTCCGGAGGAGCGCCATCCGGTGCTGACCTTCGTCGGACCGCGCAGCGATAAGCAGATCTCCGCCGCGATCCGCCGCGAGCTGATGCGCGACGGCCAGGTGTTCTTCGTGCACAACCGGGTCTCCTCCATCGACCGGGTCGCCGCGGAGCTGCGCGAACTGGTTCCTGAGGCGCGCGTCGAGGTGGCGCACGGCAAGATGAGCGAATCGCGGCTGGAACGAATCATCCAGGACTTCTGGGAGAAGAAGTTCGATGTGCTGGTCTCCACCACCATCATCGAAACCGGCCTGGACATCTCGAACGCCAACACGCTGATCGTGGACCGGGCGAACAACTACGGGCTCTCCCAGCTTCACCAGCTTCGCGGGCGTGTGGGACGTGCCCGCGAGCGCGCCTACGCCTACTTCCTCTGGGATGTGGAGAAGCCGCTCGGCGAGGTGGCGCTGGAGCGGCTGAAGGCCGTGGCAGCGCATAACGAGCTCGGCTCGGGCTACCAATTGGCGATGAAGGATCTTGAATTGCGCGGAGCAGGCAACCTGCTCGGCGGGGAGCAGTCAGGACATATCGCCGGGGTCGGCTTCGACCTCTACCTGCGCCTGGTCGGCGAGGCGGTAGCGGACTTCAAGGGCGAAGGCGAAGAAGAAGCCACCGAAATGAAAATTGACCTTCCGGTCAATGCGCACCTGCCCCACGAATACGTGCCGGGCGAACGACTGCGCTTGGAGGCCTACCGCAATATTGCCGGAGCCGAAACCGCCGAAGCGCTCGCCGAGGTCCGCGAGGAACTCGAGGACCGTTATGGCAAGCTGCCGCAGCCGGTAGAGAACCTGATGCGTGTCGCGGCGCTGCGCGTGAGGGCACGCGCGGTGGGGCTGCGTGACATCCAGCAGATCGGGAACCACATCAAGGTGTCACCGGCGAAGATCGAAGACCTTCCGGCCTCGCGCCAGGTCCGTTTGGAACGCCTCTACCCAGGGGCCGCGAACAAGCCGGCCTTGAACGCGATCTTCATCCCGAAGCCGCGGACTTCGCCGGTGGGCGGCAAGGACCTGGCCGACGAGGCGATCCTGGAATGGGCCGAACGCATGCTCTACGGAATCTTCGAGCCGACGCCAGCGGTGGCCGAAGCGAAAAAGTAGGCCTCGAGCAAACCGATGGCCGGGATCCCAGAACTGGATTCTGGGATCCCGGCCATCGGTCATTCAGCGTGTAATTCGTCCGCGTAGTCGTGCACCGGCCGGGCATAGAGTGCCAGGCTCGGAGCCAATGCTTGCAAGGCGACCCGAAGGGCCGCGGTGCCTTCGCCGGCATCATGCAAGGCCAAGGCGAGAAACGCTTGCGCATCGCGGTGCAGGGAAGAGTCCGGGCCGACCGCACGGAGCAGCTTGATGGCTTCCTGGAACTCACCCACATTGCGCAGGGTGCTGGCCAGCTGGATTCGCGCTTCGCTCAGTTTCTGCTCGCTCAACGTCCCGGCCATGGCCGCGCGGTAGGGGCCGATGGCCAGGGCTTCCTCGCCCAGATAATCGTGCAGAGAGGCTCGTTCAAAAAGGGCCTCAGCATCATTTGCTGGCTTTTGCGCAAGTAGTTGCGCCAACTCATTGCGCAGGGCATCTGGATTTTTAGTCCCTGCGGTGTTCCAGAATAATTCGATGCGTTCGTGCCAGTTGCTGGTCATGGCTTGAGACTAGTCTGGCAGCCTAAGCCCAAGCAAGCAGCCTTGGCCGGGCTGGGCACGAAAAAGGGGAGGTCCGAAGACCTCCCCTGATTCAAGCTTGACTTACTTGGCGGTGTTAGCTGCGGCAGCCACGGCGATGGAGTCCGAACGTCCCATCAGGTGCATCGGAATCGCGAAGGCGCCGAACGACAGCACGAAGCATGCGATGGTTGGCCACCAAGCGGTCTCCAAGGTCCAGTAGGACAGGGCGTAGATGCCAGCCGAGAACAGCACCAGGAAGATCACGGTATTAACGATGTTGCCAACGAGGCGACCTTCACCAGAGTGGGCGGTGTTCTTGCCGTTCGAGTACACTTTTTCTCCTTGAGGAAACGAATGGGTGCGGTGCCTTAGTAGCTGGACCCGCTTTGCTCTCCCTCTAGGATAGCAACTCCGGAGCTGGAACCGAGACGTGTTGCGCCGGCGGCAATCATGGCCCGGGCGGTTTCCACGCTGCGCACACCGCCCGAAGCCTTGACCCCCAGACCAGGGCCGACGGTCTTGCGCATCAAGGCGACATCTTCCACGGTGGCGCCGCCGGTGGAGAACCCGGTGGAAGTCTTCACGAAATCGGCGCCCGCGGCCTTGGCTGCCTCGCAGGCCAGAACCTTGGCCTCCTCGGTAAGCAGGCAGGTTTCGATAATGACCTTCAAGATCGCGCCACCTTCGTGGGCTGCCTGGGCAATGGCGAAGATCTCGTTAACCAGCGCGTCGCCATCACCACGCAGCGCCGCAGCCACGTCGATCACCATGTCGATCTCGTTGGCGCCGTCGGCTACCGCGGTGCGGGTTTCAAAGACCTTGGTATCGGTGGTGGAAGTGCCCAGCGGGAAGCCAATCACCGAACAGGTTAAGACGTTGGAGCCGGAGAGCTCGCGGGAGACCGTGGACACCCACAGCGGGTTCACGCAGACGGACTTGAACTCATACTTCTTGGCTTCCTCGCAGATCGTCACGATCTGTTCGCGTGAAGCGTTCGGTGCCAGCAGGGTGTGGTCGATAAAGCCGGCAATGTCGCGGGCGCTCAGTTCACTCATCTTGATCCTCTGTTCGTTCTCTTACCTAGTTTTTGAGCAGGTCCTGCACGAACAATTTATTCGTTCAGGAACGCTTCGAGTTCGCGCTTTAGGGCCAGACACTGTTCGGTGGCACGCGCCCGTGCGGCAGGCACGCCGGCCAAGTCATCTGCGTGCTCCACGGTTTCGAGGTAGCACTTGAGCTTGGGTTCGGTGCCCGAGGGGCGGACTATGACGCGCGCCCCGGTAAAGGTGTGCAGCACCATTGCGTTGGTTGCCGGCAGCTTTTCGGTGCCGCGGGACAGGTCGGTGACCTCGGTGACCGCCGCTCCGGCGAGTTCCGCCGGGGCGCTGGTGCGGATCTTGTCCATCAGCACCGGGATCTGCGACAGGTCGGTGAAGCGCAGGGAAAGCTGGTCGGTGACGTGCACGCCGTGTTGGGCCGCCAGCTCGTCCAGGCGCCCCTGGATGCTGCTGCCGCCGGCCTTGAGCTCCGCCGCCAGGTCTGCGAGCACCAGCGCCGCGGACATTCCGTCCTTGTCGCGCACGAGCCCCGGAGCCACGCAGTAGCCCAGTGCTTCTTCGTAGCCGAAGCCGAGGTTCTCCACCCGCGAGATCCACTTGAAACCGGTGAGGGTCTCCTCGTGTTCGCGCCCGCTGTCCTTGGCAATTGCGGCGAGCATGCGCGAGGAGACGATTGAATTCGCCAGCTTCTGTTCCGCCGGGAGGGTGCGCGAAAGCTGGTCTCCGAGCAGCCAGCCCACTTCGTCGCCGCGCAGCATGCGCCACGCGGTGCCGTCATGGATGGCACCGGCACAGCGATCCGCGTCGGGGTCATTGGCGATGACCAGATCTGCGCCGAGTTTGCGCGCCAGGGCCAGGGACAAATCGATGGCCCCGGGCTCTTCGGGATTGGGGAATTTCACCGTCGGGAAATCCGGATCGGGGTGCTCCTGCTCGGGGACCATATGCACATCGGTGAATCCCGCGTTGCGCAAGGCTTGGCGCATGGTGTGACCGCCGACGCCGTGCATGGCGCTGACCACCACCTTCAGCTGCTTGCGGTGCAGCGCGCGGGCTTCATCCGCCGGATCAATCACCTTGCCGATCGAATCCAGGTAGGCCGCCTCGATGTCTCCGTCCTGGCCGGAGCCTGGAAGCACCGTCCACCCGGAGGCCTGACGCTCAATCTGCGCCACCGGCTGGTTCGGATCGATGAGCTCCGCGATCTGCTCATCGATGGGGGAGACGATCTGCGCGCCGCGGCCCACCTCGTCGGCCACCCTGCCGCCGACATACACCTTATAGCCGTTATCTCGGGGCGGGTTGTGGCTCGCGGTGACCATGACTCCGGCCTCCGCGGAGAAGGTGCGCACCGCCCAGGCGAGCACCGGGGTCGGCAGTGCCGAAGGCATGAGCAGGACCTCGAAGCCGGCGGCGGTGAAGACCGCCGCCGAATCCACGGCGAACACCTCCGAGTTGTAGCGCGCGTCGAAACCGATCACGACCTTGGGCGCATAGGCGCCTGCGGCCCGTTCGCTGAGGAACCGGGCGATCCCGGCGGCGGTGCGCAGGACCACGACCCGGTTCATCCGCATGGGGCCGGCGCCGAGCTCGGCACGCAACCCGGCGGTTCCGAATTCGAGCACGCCGGAAAAGCGCTCGGCAAGATCCTCCATGGCGATTGCATCCCCGGATTCGACCCGGGAGATCAGCTGCTGGAGTTCTTCGGCGGTAGCCGCATCCGGATCCTGCGCCGCCCAATGGGCCGCCCGCGCGAGGAGCTGGATTTTCTCGGTGTGGTTCATCGTTTTCCTAGCCTCGAAAAGTGAAGTTGATTCTCGCCTAGAGCCGGGCGATGATCTGCGCCAGGAGCTTCGAGATCCGCGGGCCGGCAGCCTGGCCGGCCTCGATCACCTCTTCGTGGCTCAATGGAACCGGGCTGATGCCGGCGGCCAGGTTGGTCACCAGCGAGATGCCGAAGATTTCCATTCCCGCATGGCGGGCGGCGATGGCTTCCAGCGCGGTGGACATGCCCACCAGATCGGCGCCGATGGTTTTGGCGTACCGCACCTCGGCCGGGGTCTCGTAGTGCGGGCCGGTGAACTGGGCGTACACGCCTTCGTCCAGGGTCGGGTCGACCTCGCGGGCCACCTCGCGCAGGCGCGAGGAGTAGAGGTCGGTCAGGTCCACGAAGGTGGCGCCTTCCAACGGGGAGGCGGCGGTGAGGTTCAGATGATCCGAGATCAGCACCGGGGTACCCGGAGTCCATGCCGGATTCAGCCCGCCGCAGCCATTGGTCAGCACCACTTGGGTGCAGCCGGCAGCGGCAGCGGTGCGGATCGGGTGCACTACCGAACGGACGCCGCGCCCCTCGTAATAGTGGGTGCGCGCGCCAAGGACCAGCACGCGCTTGCCGGTTTCGGTCAGGATCGAGGAAATGCTGCCGCGGTGGCCGGGTACGGCCGGGGCATGGAACCCGGGGATGTTGGCGGCATCCAGGGTGTGGGTGGTCTCGCCGATCAGCTCGGCGGCCTGGCCCCAACCGGAGCCTAGGACCAGAGCGATGTCGTGCTTTTCGACGTTCGTCTGCTCGGCAATTACCTGGGCGGCCTGTGCCGCCAACGCCTGTGGGTCGTTTTGCATATCATTCACGTGAAATACGCTACCGGTAGGTAGCCCCTTTGTCAGGTGGCAACGGTGGCAACGGGGCGAAATTCACTCGATCGTGATGTGCGCAAATCCGGTGCATGGTGAACAATGGGAAAGGTGAGCGCAGATCGTAGGAATAAAGCAACCCGTTTAGTAATCCTTGGTGGCGGACCAGGTGGCTATGAAGCTGCCATGGGAGCCGCCCAGCTAGGTGCCAATGTCACCGTTGTAGAGCGTGCCGGGATGGGTGGTTCGGCGGTCCTCACGGATGTCGTGCCGTCCAAAACCCTCATCGCTACCGCTGACGCGGTACGCCGGGTGCAGCATGCGGAAACCTTCGGTGTCAACATCGAGGGCATCAACGATGCGCAGACCGACTTCTCGGTGGTCAACCACCGTTTGCTGGCCTTGGCCAAGGAACAGTCCGGAGATATCCGCACCGGCCTGGAGCGTGCCGGGGTGCGTATCGTGATCGGCGACGGCCGCCTGGTGGACCGCAAGACGGTGGCGGTAAGCCACCCGGACGGCTCGGAGCAGTCGATCGAAGCCGACGCCATCTTGCTTGCCGTCGGCGCCCATCCGCGCGAACTTCCTACCGCCAAGCCAGATGGCGAGCGCATCTTCAATTGGACCCAGATTTATAATATGAACGAGGTGCCAGAGCACCTGATCGTTGTTGGCTCCGGTGTCACCGGTGCGGAGTTCGCATCGGCCTACAATCTGCTCGGCGCCAAGGTGACCTTGGTCTCCTCGCGTGACCGTGTGCTTCCCGGCGAGGACGCGGATGCCGCGGCCGTGCTCGAGGACGCCTTCAAGGAAAACGGCGTCAACGTCGTTTCCCAAGCACGCGCCGAAGGCGTGGAGCGCAAGGGGGACAAGGTGTTTGTCACCTTGGCCGATGGCCGAGTGCTCGAAGGCAGCCATTGCCTGGTAGCCGTCGGCGGGATCCCGAACACCGAAGGCCTCGGCCTGGAGGAAGCCGGCGTTCAGCTCAGCGATTCGGGCCACATTAAGGTGGACGGTGTCTCGCGCACTACCGTCACCAACGTCTACGCCGCTGGCGACTGCACCGGTGTCTTCGCCCTGGCTTCGGTGGCCGCGATGCAGGGCCGCATTGCCGTTGCCCACCTGCTCGGCGACTCGGTGAAGCCGATCGATCTGAATCTGGTCTCCTCGAACGTCTTCACCTCCCCGGAAATCGCTACCGTCGGCGTCTCGCAGCGTGCGGTCGCCGAGGGCAAGTACCAGGCGAACATCATCAAGATTGACCTGAATACCAACGCTCGCGCAAAAATGATGAACGTCGAGCAGGGCTTCGTGAAGATCGTTGCGCGCAAGGGCTCGGGCACCGTTATCGGTGGCGTTGTCGTCGCGCCGCGGGCCAGTGAATTGATCTTCTCCCTGGCGCTTGCGGTGCAGAACAGCCTGCACGTGGATGATGTAGCCGAGACCTTCTCGGTCTACCCATCGCTCTCCGGTTCTTTGGCCGAAGCCGCCCGCCGCTTGCACCGTCATATCTAGGTCTCTTGCCGCATAAGCCGGGCGTTCCTGAGCAGCAATCGGGAATGCCCGGCTTTTTCGCGCTGTCAGGGCCGGTGGAAGCCAGCGCCAGGTGGTGCGCACGGCCACTGCCGCAAATTGGCGCAGAAGTATATTTTCGTGGGGCACTTCATAGTCCGCTCGTCTTTTGATATAGGGCATGCGCTGCGTTCAATTGCCGCGTCTCACTATTCGGGAGCACATTTCGCGCAAGTCAGGGGCGAATACTGGGCCAGGTGGGTGTTGAATAAAAAATGTGTCCAAATATTGGACACAAATATCCACATACTGGTCGTTTCGGCTTACCATTATGAAGTCATAAACGAGCCTTTTCTCGCACTTCAGAAGGAGCCGCCGCCATGTCGCAGGCTAACCAGACAGTAGCGCCAAAGGAAAACACCCGTGGGCGCGTGCTGTTCGCCAGCATGATTGGCACCACGGTCGAGTTCTTCGACTTCTATGCCTACGCCACCGCGTCGGTATTGGTTTTCCCAACGCTGTTCTTCCCCAACGCCACGGCGATCAACGCCATCCTGTCCTCTTTCGCCATTTTTGGTGTCGCATTCATCGCGCGCCCGCTCGGTTCGATCGTCTTCGGCCACTACGGTGACAAGCTGGGACGCAAGGGAACTCTGGTTGCCTCGTTGCTGCTGATGGGTATCGCGACCTTCCTGATGGGCTTCCTGCCCGCCGCACAGGGCCACTGGACGGTACTTGCGCCCACGGCGCTGGTGATCCTGCGCTTCGCTCAGGGCCTGGCCTTGGGCGGCGAATGGTCCGGTGCCGCATTGCTTGCCACCGAAAACGCTCCGAAGAACAAGCGCGCCATCTACGGAACTTTCCCGCAGCTCGGCGCACCGGTTGGCTTCATCCTGGCCAACCTGATGTTCGTGGTCCTGCAGACCACGCTGACCGCAGAGCAGTTCTTGGCCTGGGGCTGGCGCGTTCCGTTCTACTTCTCCGCGGTGATGGTCATCATCGGCCTCTGGGTGCGTCTGAAGCTCGTGGAATCGTTGTCCTTCCAGAAGGTGCTCAACGAGAAGAAGGTGGTGAAGTCCCCATTCTCGGTGACCATGAAGAACCACTGGCGACCAACCTTGGCCGGTACCTTCATCATGCTTGCCACCTATGTGCTCTTCTACCTGATGACCTCGTTCACGCTGACCTACGGCACCACCGCGGCAACGATTGAACAAGGGCAGGCTGCTGCCGAGGCCGCAGGAAAGACCTTTAGCGCCGAAGGGTTCGTTCCGGGACTGGGCATCGAACGCCCAACCTTCTTGACCATGCTCATCATCGGCGTCGTCTTCTTCGGTATCTTCACCGTGGTCTCCGGGCCGCTGGCCGAGAAGTTCGGCCGCCGCAAGTTCCTGATCTGGGTGACCAGCGGAATCTTGGTCTTCGGCTTGGCCTGGACCCTGTTCTTCGGTCCGGGGCAGGGCGCGGCGATGGCCGGTCTGGTCATCGGTTTCACGCTCATGGGCCTGACCTTCGGTCCGATGGCTTCGTTCCTGCCCGAGCTGTTCCCTTCAAACGTGCGCTACACCGGTTCGGCAGTTGCCTACAACATGTCTTCGGTGATCGGTGCGGCTCCGGCTTCGTTCGTGGCCATCGCACTGTGGAGCGCAGGCAAGGGCAACACGATGGGCGTCGGAATCTACCTGGCCATCGCCGCGGTGCTGACGCTCTTTGCGCTCTTCCTGACCCGTGAGACGAAGGACGTGGACATGGAGGAATTTGTCGAGTAATCTCGGTCCCCGAATGTTTTCGAAGGTGCGCAGGGAATTCCGCCAGGAATTTCTCTGCGCACCTTCTTTTGCTTTTTGCGGATCAAAACCGCTGAGCTTGTCGTAGAGTCGGGTTGGAAAGAGACGAGCTAGTGCTCATGGTGAGCTTGCTGACGTGGCAGGCATCCGAGATAGGGAACGCCCATGAAGATTGCTATTGCAGGTGGAACCGGAACTATCGGCCGTCACGTGGTGGCCGCAGTTGAAATGGCCGGTCACCAGCCGCTGATCCTGACCCGGAAAACGGGCATGGACCTGCTGACCGGCCGCGGCCTGGCCCAAGCCATGGCAGGGGTGGGCGCGGTTATCGACGTCACGGGCACCGCAAGCATGCGCACCAGCACCGCGGTGGACTTCTTTACGAAGGTCACCGAAAACCTGCTGGCCGCCGGCCGCGCGGTGGGCAGCGCCAATCACGTGGCCCTGTCGATCATTGGCGCGTTGGCGGTGGATGCCCAGTATTATGCGGGCAAGGCAGCCCAGGAGCGTTTGCTGATGGCGCAGCCCGGCGGATATACCCTGCTGCGCACCTCCCAGTTCCACGAGTTCGCCGGTCAAATGCAAGGCCGTTTGGGCCTCGGCCCAGCGCAATTCGCTCCGGCCATGCGTTCGCAGCCGATCGCGGCGGCCGAAGTCGCCGCCGAATTGGTGAAGCTTGCGGTGGCCCAGCCGCAAGGCGTGGTGGCAGATCTCGCCGGGCCGCGCGAAGAGCGGATGGCGGATCTGGTCCGGGCCTATCTCAAACACGCCACCGGAAGGGCAAAGCGCGTGATGGAAATACCCATTCCCGGGCCTATGGGGCGTGCCATGCGCGATGGCACATTGCTGCCCGGAGCCGGCGCGCGGCTGGGCTCCCAGACCTTTGCCGACTGGCTGCAGGAACAGCAAAGGCAGTAAGAGCCCGATTGCGGTTTCGCGGAGCCGGCAGCAGCCGGGAAAGCAGGAGCAACGCAGGAAGGCCAGGATGAGGCATCAGTGCACCCTAGCGGCGGCGTTCTCGCGCAGGGCCATGGTTTCCATCTGCTCGATCACGAGCTTGATGGCCTCGGGCTGCTGGTCTGGCGGGTAGCCGTTGATCACCAGCAGTCGTTTGACTTGGGAGCGCAATTTGGCGCGTACATCTTCGCGTACGGTCCAGTCGGTTTTGGCATCCCTTTTCATCATGGCGACGAGCTGTCGGGCGATCTCGGCAAGAATTCCCGGACCTTGCAGATCGACCGCGGACTCGTTCTGGCTGATGGCATCGTAGAACGCCAGTTCCTTGTAGTCCAACGGCGGCTCGAAGCGTTCGCCACGACTGGCCTCATCGGTGATTTCGTCGGCCATCTCCAGCAGCTCGGCGATGATTTCCGCGCTGGTGAGTTGCTGGTTGGTGTATTTGCGCATCAGTTCGGTGATGCGCTGCGAAAAGGCGCGCTGCCGAATCATGTTGTGCGCGGTGACCTTGATGGATTCCTCTGCTACCAATTTACGCAGGGCCTCGATGGCCAGATGCTGGTTCTTGGCCTTCTTCGCCTTCGCAACAAACTCCGGGGTGAGCTGGCCCAAGCTGGGCTTGGGCATTCCGGCGGCTTCGTAGATGTCCAAGACCTCACCGGTGGCATCGGTGGACCGGGCAATGAGGTTCCCCAGCAGCGTCTGGATCTCGCTTGGAATCGGGCGCCCGTTGGCGCGGCGCTCCTGCGCATCGAATTTCGCCATCCAGACACGTACTTCCTCGAAGAACTGCACATCTGCGCGCAGCTCATCCACCGCGCCGGAGGCGGAGCACAGCGACCAGGCGCGCGCCAAGGCCGAAGAGGCGACGCGATAGGTAGCCGCGAGGCTGGCTTCTCCTTCGGCCGGCTGATTGCCTGGAGTCAGCGGATCGCGCAGGTAGTTCACCGTGCTGTGCACCGCGCCGAGCCAGGAACGGGCCGAAGGCCCGCTGCGCAGCAACCGCCAGTCGATACCGGCCAGCATCTTTTCGATCTGGGCGATCAGCTGCTTGGTGAGGACCGCCAGTTCCTCGACGTTGCGGCCCACGGGTTTGCGCTTCTGGTCAGTGGAGGAGTATTCCTGCAAGGCCGCCGCCAGATTATCGGCCAACGGGGCAAACGCCACCAGCAACCCGTCTTGCTTGCCGCGGAAGGTGCGGTTCACGCGGGCCAGGGTCTGCATGAGCAGGGCGCCCTTGAGCGGGCGGTCCAGGTACAGGGTATGCAAGGCCGGGGCATCGAAGCCGGTGAGCATCATGTCCTTGACTATGACCAATTCCAGTTCGTCCTCGGGGTTCTTCACCCGGGCCTTGACAATATTGTTCAGCGAGTCGCGGCGGACATGCGTGGACACCGGTGGCACATCCGTGGCATCCCCGGAATAGACCACCTTGATCTTGCCGGCGGTCAACTCATCGCTATGCCAGTCCGGGCGAAGCCTGACGACCGCGGCGTAGAGGTTCGCGCAGATTTCCCGGGTTCCGCCAACGATCATGGCCTTGCCGTAGGTGGGTTTTCCCTCCGGTTCGGCGATGAACCCGGACATGGTTGCCCGACGCTCCTCCCAGTGATCCACGATTTCCTTGGCGAGCATCTCGATGCGCTCCGGGGCTCCGTAGACCGCATTGACCACGGCCACCGATTGCTCGATCTTGACTCGTTCGGTGTCGTCCAGACCGACGGTGGCCTCATCAGCCGCATTGTCGATGTCCTCTTCGCTCAATTCTTCCGAGCGCTGCACCTTGATCAGCCGCGGCTCGAAGTACACCGGAACGGTAGCCCCGTCGTCCACTGCCCGGGACAGGTCGTAGACGTCGATGTAGTCGCCGAACACGTCGCGGGTGTTGCGGTCTTCGAAGGAAATCGGGGTGCCGGTGAAGGCAATGAGCGTGGCACCGGGCAGCGCATCGCGCAGGTGGCGGGCATAGCCATCCAGATCGTCGTAGTGGCTGCGGTGGGCCTCATCCACCATGACGATGATGTTCTTGCGGTCCGACAGCAATGGATGGCTTTGTCCGGTTTCGCGTTCGCGCTTGGTCTTGCCGAATTTCTGCAAGGTGGTGAAATAGATGCCGCCAGTCACCCGGTTGGACAGTTCAGCGCGCAGGTCGCTGCGCCGTTGGATCTGCATGGGAGTGTCCGGGAGCAGCAGCGAGCGCTCGAACCCGGCGAAGAGCTGGCCGTCCAATTCGTTTCGGTCGGTGATCACCACGATGGTCGGATTCTTCAGTTGGGCGTGCCGCATCACCCGGTTGGCGTAGAGCTCCATTTCCATGGACTTGCCCGAGCCCTGGGTATGCCAGACCACCCCGGCCTTGCCGGTGGACTTCACCGCTGTAATGGTCGAGCCCACCGCCTTCGCCACGGCAAAGTACTGGTGCGGCTTGGCGATGCGCTTTTGCAGCTCCTCGCCGCCGTCGAAGGCGGTGTACCAGAAGAGCAGCTGGAGGAAGCGGGACGGATTGTAAAGCCCGGACAGGGCGGTTTCCAGAGGCAGCGGCGCTTCACCGCTAAGGTCATGGCCGGTTTCCACCGGCACCCCGTCATCATCGACCTTCCATGGCGAAAAATGGTTCAGCGGGGTAAATGGGGTGCCGTACCGTGCATCCAGTCCGTCGGAGGCGAGCGTGAACACGCAGAAGCGGAAAGCCAACGGGAATTCACGCAGGTAGGTTTGCAGCTGGGCGTGGGCCGTGGCCACGGTGGCGGAGACCGCACCGGCCTTCTTCAGCTCAATGATGCTCACGGGCATGCCATTGCAGAAGAGCACTACGTCGAAACGGCGTTCGTACTCGCCCTGCACGAGGCGGACCTGGTTGACGGCCAACCACTCGTTGTCTGATTCTTCCATGCCCATCAGGCGCAGGGTCGGGTTATGTTCGGTGCCGTCCGTATCGTAATAGGACAACCGGTAACCTTCGGTGAACATCCGGTGGACCCGGTAGTTCTCCGCAATGGCATCTTGGGATTTGGGAGCGATGATTTCAGCTAAGGCTTGCTGCAGATACTGGTCGGGCACCCCCGGATTCAACCGACGCAAGGCGGCAAGCAGGTGCGGCTTGATCAGCAGTTCGTCCCAGGAGTCGCGCTCTCCGGTGCCAGGGGCAATGTCCTTGCCGTGCTTGGGCTCCCAGCCTTCTTCGCCGAGCCGTTCGAGAGTGATACCTTCCCAGACATCCTCGTTGTTCATCGAATTCATGAGGGATCCTTTCCTAGGACTGCTGATCTAGCTGATGGGCATCTTCGAGTTCGGATTCGAGCTCTTCGATGGTTGGAAGTCCTGTGGCGAGCTCCGCCGGCAGGGAGTCCTTGATTTCGGTGGCCCACTCGGCGACTCCGATGGGGGATTTGAACCCACGCAACGCGTATTCGGCCACGACTTCGTTCTTCGTCTTGCACAAGAGGAGTCCGATGGTGGGATCATCGTCTGGCTGCGCGAGAAGGTCGTCTACCGCGCTCATGTACATTCCCAGTTGCCCGAGGTGACCCGGTTCGAATTTCGTGACTTTCAATTCGATGACGACGAAGCGGCGGAGCTTGAAATTGTAGAAAAGCAGGTCCGGGAAGAACTCGTCTCCGGCGATATCCAGCCTCATTTGCCGGCCGACAAAGGCGAATCCACGGCCAAGTTCGAGCAGGAAATGCTCGACTTGCTTGATGAGCTGGTTCTCGAGGTCCCGCTCGTCGCGTTGGTTGCCGAGTGACAGAAAATCAAAGATGTATGGGTCTTTGATGGACTCTTGGGCCAGAGTGGCAGCCGATTCGGGAAGCCTGTCGTGGAAATTGGTTACTGCTTTACCGGAACGTTCATGCAGGTGCGTCTCGATCTCGTGGACGAGGGAGTTACGGGACCAGCCCTCTTCGATAGCTCGCGATGCATACCAGAGCCGAGCCTCGGAATTATCAAGCTTCTCTAGCAAAGCGATGTGGTGGTACCAAGGTAATGTTGCAAGCGGCGCTTGCAACATTACTGAGCCCGGCCATGCCTCGGCTAACGATTTCATGTACCGGAGATTTCGCGGAGAGAACCCTCGCGCATCAGGAAACCGTTCCTTCAGGTCAGAAGATAGGCGCGTCACTACACGTGCGCCCCAGCCTTCCTCGGTTTCCCGGGCGAGGAGCTCGGTGCCAATTCCCCAGTAGGTGTGGATTAGGCCCTGATTTACCGCGGAAATAGTACGAGCTTGACCAGTCTCGATACGCGTGGAGACAGCCGTCAGGAGGTCGCCGTACCACTGTGGAACGGAGGATCGTGCTGGGGCATTTGAAAACTCTGCCGAGGACGAACCTTCATCAGCGTTGTTGCCTGAGATAGCCACGGATCTGACTCTCTTTCCAAACGTTTAGTGTTTCTCTAACGAGATAGGGAGTTTCGTCAAGGGAAGTTGAGTGTTGTCTTGGACCCAGTGAAATTTTGCAACTTGTCTTGCAAAAATTCACGGTACCTACTCGTTGGTGATTTTTGGCGAACTCATTCGGAATTCCTCAGCTTTCGCCACCGTCTCGTAGGTCACGACCTCCACGTTGTGCTCGTGCAGTGCTCTCAACACTTCATCGGGAGTCGCATAGAAGAACTCCTTGCGGCCGTTGACCTTGTTGAGCCGGCGGTCGGCGAAGTGTCGATGCAGCATTGTCTCGACGCCAACAGCGTCTTCAGTGAAGAACATGGCGTGCACATCGAAACGGAACGGTACCGAGGCATCGCCGAGTTCTCGCACACGGTCCATGGGATCCTGCCGACGGGTCATGCCGATCTTCACCACGCCCTCGCCGAAGGCCCCGAGATTAGAAATGACATACACATGGCCCAAGCGGAAGTTGGCCTCGTACTCTTCGACACGATGCTGCTCCTCGGACAACTCGTCGAGCTTGCTCTGGATGCGTTCGGCACCCTCCGAATCACCTTGTTCGACCAGCTGGCGATAAGTTTCTTCGTAGCGGGCTTTTTCCCGATCCAACTGTTCTTTCTTCCGGGCGAGTTCTGCTTCGGCTTTCTTTTGTTCGCGCAACTCCTCGCGGCGGGCTCGCTCTTCTTCCTTCTCTGCCGCAACAGCTTGAAGGTGGAGAGTGGCCAGCTGCAGTTCCTGCAGCCGCAAAGAGTGGTATTTGTTGTTGATGTGCAGGTCAATAAGAACCGTGTTGCGCTCGATCATCTCCCGCGCCTTATCGAGACGTTTGGTCGCCGTCTCCAGGTTGCCAGCGCGTACTGCCTTGACACAGTTCTCAGCCTCGGCGTTGTAGGCGCGCAGCATCACTGTGGACATCTGCTTGACGAACTTCTGGCCCTCCTTGGCAGAGTTGTTGAAGGTGAACCCGCTGGATGCGCGAATTGCTTGCTTCTCGCGAGCCAACCGCTTCACTTCAGTACGTACTGCTTCAAGTTCGTTCTTGAGCTTGGCAGATGACTCCGCTGGGTGCTCATAGTCGTAGAGCCCAGTATTCTGGATTGCTGCTGTAGCACGGACGTTGATCAGCTGAGCATTAGTCGATTCGGCGTCCTGCTGAATCGCTAACAGAGCGTGTTCATTCCGGGCAACATCTTGTTCAAGCCTGGCCTTGGAGCGTGCTAGTTCAACGATGTCTTCGAGATTGTGCCGGGCAATGATGTCGCGTAGTTCGGTGTTTTGTTGAGCTAGATCTTCGGCGACTTTCTTGGCGCCCCAACGCTTCACCTTCTGTGGCGGAGCTTGGTCTTTAAAACTTGGTGCGGGGGAGACCTCGACCGTTGAGGAGGATAATGGGGGATCTACAAACTCGCCATCAATCGTCTGGTGCTTTTGTTCGTGCTGCTTCCGGTCCTTATTGAGGCTGACAGCCAAGAAGATGGTGAACGCAATGACAGCTACGGTGATGAAGGGGCCAATGACTGGAATTAGTCCCAGAATGAGCCCAACGACAATGAGTACGACAGACGTGCAACCGATTGCTCCCGCTGAAAGCGGTTCATCCTGGCCCGTAACTTTGATATTCCCCACGATTATCGACTTTCTGGCTTGAGTGATGGTGGTGGCGGGACCGGATGACTGACCACGCCGATCCCACGGATAGATGCTTAGATCGCGTCGCTGACGAGGTTTTCGGCGTCCTTGACGCGCAGCGTACCGGACATGAGATGCGGGAGAAGTGAGTCGCGCAGGCTAGAGAGCGTTTCACTGTTTTCGCGCTGTGTGTGAACCAGTTGCCGTAACGGCATGGCTTTTGCCTCGAACTCTTCACGCCAAGATGCCTCGGCCCACGGGATTGGCGCGCTCAGGAAACGATCGGCTCTTACAGCAGGGTAAGCACTACCCTCAGCTACATTTTCTAGGTATGAGGTGAATTCGGGGCGCTTGGTCGCCTCATAGACGTATGCAATGCAATGCTTCGGTGGGCGAAGGACAGCCAGTCCTGTAGAAGCTACGAGAGTCTGATCATCCGACAAGTTGAGAGAGTGCGAGCGTCTATTTGGCCTCACAGTTGACCAGATTGTGTCGCCATGGATAAGGCCACGTCGAGCACGGCTTGGTGCTTCGCCCCATGGGATGGTTTCGCTCGGGGCGTGCATACCAATTCCGACCGAAGCAATGTCAATGTACTTGATTGTCTTTCCATCTTCGGGCGTGCGACGGTCTGGATTAACCTGAGCGATCTCGCCTAAACTTACTTCCTTTGCGCCTCCGGTTGTTTGTGAGAACAGTGAAGCAAGATACTTGTCTGTAGCCGAGGCTAGTTTCGAGTTGGCCGCGATCTTGTCGTCGAGCGCTCCAAGAACTTCAGCGATGGCTTGCTGATTATGAAGAGTGGGTACGCAGAATTCGTAATTGCCGAGTGTTGTCTTATTGACAATTGGAGTAGCGGATCCCGACGCCTCCAATTTTAGCCGAGCGCTCCAGTTGCTAGTCATGTAGTACAGGAAGTTGGCATCGCAAATTGATGGTTTGGCAAGCAACGAGTTGATTTGTTGATTCGTGCAGGATTCTTCGGTCGCTTGAGTCACTTTACCGATAGTTGCCCCAATGCAAGTTAAGTTTGTGGCGCCCTCGGGGACAAGGCGTTTGATGAGCTTAGCTCGGCCTGCAGGCGATAAGTACCGTGAGGCTGTGACGTTGCGTAACCCATCGACCTGATCGGACGGTGTAATGAAGGGGATGGTATTTCCCCATGAATCCGGTTCCGACGCCTTCGGTGTTGAACCGGTGATGATCGACGCGAGCTCTTTTAGCTTGTAGTTCTTGAACTCAATCACAGGACCCTCCCCAATCGATCGCGTACAATGGCACTCAACCGCTCTGACTCCTCGAATTGCTCGAAGAGCTCCTTCTCCAGCCGTTCCAACTTTTCTTCGATCGGTTCACCGTCGCCTTCGACGTCAGCTGCACCGACAAAGCGTCCTGGTGTTAGGGCGTATCCCGCGTCCTTGATTTCTTGAGTTGAAGCTGAATAGCAGAATCCCGGAACGTCGTCGTAGGTGCCTTCGGCTGATTCCTTGCCACGCCACGTATGGAAGGTATTGGCGATCGTTGAAATATCCTCATCGCTGAGAGATCGCTCGGCGCGGTCAACCATGTGTCCCATATTGCGGGCATCGATGAACAGCGTTTGCCCCGAGCGGTCAATGGAACCGCCTGCACTGGCCGTTTTGTCCTTTGCGAAGAACCAGATGCAAACGGGGATGCCGGTGGAGCGGACGAGCTGGGTCGGCAGGGCCACCATGCAGGAGACCACATCGTTCTCCACCAGCTTGGCGCGGATGTCTCCCTCGCCACCGGAATTCGAGGACATGGAGCCGTTGGCCATGACAACGCCGGCGGATCCGCCGGGAGCCAGTTTGGACAGGATGTGCTGGATCCACGCATAGTTGGCGTTGCCGGTGGGCGGAACACCGTAGGTCCAGCGGGGGTCTTCCTCGTTCCTCGCCCAGTCCTTGATATTGAATGGTGGATTGGCCATGATGTAGTCGGCCTTCATCTCCGGGTGGAGATCGCGGCCGAAGGTGTCGCCCCAGCGGGGGCCCAAATTGGCATTTAGGCCGTGAATGGCCAGGTTCATCTTGGCCATTCGCCAGGTACGCTCATTGAGCTCCTGGCCATAGACCGAGATCGCAGTGCGATCCTCATTATGGGATTCAAGGAATTTCTCGGTCTGGACGAACATGCCGCCCGAACCGCACGCAGGGTCGTAGACGCGGCCGCTCTGGGGTTCAAGCACTTCAACCAGGACTCGCACCACGCCTGCTGGTGTGTAGAATTCGCCACCGCGCTTGCCCTCAGCACGAGCGAACTTCTCCAGGAAGTATTCATAGACTTCGCCGAGCAGATCGCGGGCACGCGTTGACCCTTCACCAGTGAACCGCGCACTGTTAAACATGTCGATCAGTTCACCCAAGCGGCGTTGGTCTACGCTGTCGCGGTTGAAAATGCGCGGTAGGGTGCCCGCCAGCGTTGGGTTGGCCGTCATCAATTCATCCATGGCGGTATCAACAAGCTCACCGATGTTCTTCGGAGCATTTCCGTCAACCGCGGACAGGCCCTTGGCATTCACAGCCAGGTGGGACCAGCGCGCTGCATCCGGAACAAAGAATGCGCCATGTCCGGTGTACTCGTCCGGATCATCGATCAGCAGGGCGATCTGGGCCTCCGCCAGGCCGCTGTCCGTCAATTCGGCGCGGATCTGTTGACGCCGCTCCTCGAAGGCATCCGAGACGTATTTCAGGAAGACCAGACCAAGGATGACGTCCTTGTACTGCGAGGCATCCATGGATCCGCGAAGCTTATCCGCAGCTTTCCACAAGGTGTCTTTGAGTTCCTTCATAGTTGAAGGAAGCGCGGCTTGAGCCGCTGAATTATTACGGGGTGGCATTGCTGCCTTCCTTTCGCTGGGTCCTGCGATCAATCATGTCAATTTTTTGGTCAATAACCATATTGGTTAATGAGTTTTCAAGCGCGTTAATCGTTTCTATTCTTTTTTGCGCGATCTTTTGCTCATTTTTCAGAAACTCCAAAGCTCGAACCAGCAGGTCTTTTTTGTCTTCGGGACAGATCCGGATATGCGTTCTCGGCCATTGCTTCAGCTGCTGGCGGTTAAGCGCTTCGACTATGAGGTCAGGGATCAGCCCACTGGAATTGTCCGCGGTAATTCGCAATGCCTTTGCCGGGAAACGCACCACTCGTGAGCCTGCGCGATCTACGACCGCGCGGACTTCGCCGGTTGTGCTGAAGACAATGTCGCCGGGTTCGGTCAGTTGGCTGTTCCCATATCCGTTAGCCAATGCGAAATGGGAAATAGCTGCATCCGTTTTGGCACTGGGTAGCAAGTGTGCCTCCCAGATGCCGATGCCAGAACGTACTGAGTCGTCGACATCACCTGGAGCAAATCTGGTGCCCGGAAGATGCTTCAAAGCACCGGACTCAAGCAGCTCACCGATGGTTGGTTCATGTCCGCGCTTGAAGTCCAGCCGAGTTTCCAACGCAGAAAATTCGAAAGGAAACTCGGGGCGGGCTTCGTTGGTTTCCTGCACTACTTCGGCAAGAGCCTCCAGCTCGGCGACGGCACGGGCCGACGTTGCGTAGTCGGTGTAGATCTCCCGCTCCATGCGTGGTGCGGGAATCAGCCCTGTGGAGGCAGCGACCACCGTGGGAAGCGGCATCCAGCGTGAGTGGATTACGGCCACTGGTCTCTTGCTGGTCATATTCCGTAGACCAAACGCCAGCTGCGCGCCAAAATCCGCATTGAGCAACTGCGTCAACGTCCGTAGGCTCAGATCCGAGACGAGCATGCGTGCCGGACTCTCTCCGGTGCTTGGCAGTTCCGGCCCAAGAATCCACAAGGCCATGCGCTGCCGTGGCCTCGCGGCCCTTACGCCAGATGGGAGGGAAGCGATCACGTGAACACGCCGACTGCGCAGGATCGTTGAGCGGATCGAGTCCAGCTCCTTGTCCTCCAGCGGTTCGCTGAGAATCGATGCTGGTCCAACGATCAGTGCTCTGTCCTGGCGGTCGAGGCTGAGGGCAAGCTCATCGATTTGGGAAAGCAAGGCACTTGCCGGGGCATCCGGGGCCTCGGGGGACGGCAGTTGGGCCAGATAGGTTGCCTGTCCGTCCGTATGGACTGAGTCCAAGATGACATTGTCCTTACCGACGGCAACGGCTACCACTCGACGCATGGCCATTCGCGCCAGTGCCGACCGCGCGGCCGTGTCCGATTGCTGCAAGCCAACGGTGAGCGATTCTGTTTCCGGGAGTCGAGCCAGTGTGCTGAGCAGCAGGTCGCTTCCGCCGCGGGTGGCCTCAACTATCGCGCCTTGACCGCGCAGGGCCAAGGCCACGTCGGCGAGGAATGAGAGCGCGTCTTCACTGAGAGCCGTTTGGGATCGCTCCTTCAGGTCATCGGTATTCCGCGCCGAATAGATGGCTTCCAAAGCGTGAGCCGCCGTATATGCGGCGTCAGCGCACATGTCCGCCTTCTTTGCCAGATGCTGCAGGTTCCGTGATTCATGGATTTCCTTGAAAAGGAACTCATCATCCGGATCTTCTTCGTCGGCCAGGTCCACGAGGTCATCGACTGCGTAGGTGCCCAAAGGCTCTCCGACCAGGGTCCTCAAGGCCAACAGCGCGGTCAATGGCTCGATGTCCTGCGGATCAATCTGGATATTTATTCCAGCGTCGGTCCGGACATGTGGGTTGTTCCCTTTGCCAGTCTCTTCCAGCCACGACACCACGTCATGCGAGAAGAAATAGCGCTGTTCGCCGCGAACTACGGCAGGTTCTGGAAATGGTGTGGAGCCGGCGGCATGCCGCTTGATCCACATATTCACGACGGGACGCCTGACCTGAGCCAGGCTCGCAATATCGGACATGCTCATGAGGTCACCGTGTTGATTTTCCATGAACACCTCCTGGAATTGTGGCGCCGATTGTTCCTTTCTCCATCATGTCAGAGTTCCAAGCATTATTCTCATTTTCTTTGATAACCCCCATTATCAGTTTATTTAATGACTCAGAGTGAATGTTCTCCGTAGCGTGGACTCGTCAGCACAAGCTGGCATCCAGTTGGGCCGGGCCAAGTTTGGGGACGCGGTCCGGCCCAACAGATCTCATCACTTTCCAGGAGGTAGCGACATGTCGGAGACAGCCGACCAACCGCCAACTGAAACCAGCGAATTGGAGCAAGCAACGCGCTTGCCGCGACGGTGGATGCTCCCGGCAGCAATTGGGGGAGTTGCCGGTTGCCTCATCGGTGCGCTGGCGGTTGCCGGCATGTCGAACCCTGGACTGTTTGCCGGCGGGCCCGATTTTGCCCAGGTTGCCGACGAATGCGAAGTTTCCGCGGAAGGCTTTCTCGTGCTGGATGACGGCGAGGCGCTGCAGCTGGACAGCAAAGGCAGTGACGTCTGGGATTCCGGAACGGAGGACTTCGCGCAGATTGCCTGCGTGCTGGCCGGGCTGGAGGTCCCCGGATCGGTGATCAGCAAGATCGACAGCACCCGGGCGCTGGATGGCCGCCAAGACGACAGCTGGGACGGCGTGGCAATTTCCTGGTCCTACCACCCCGACTCCGGGGTGGACATTCTTCTAGAAAAGGAGCGGTAACCATGAATTCCACCGAGCAATCCTCCACAGCTGATTCTTCGCACGTCAACCGAAAGCGCCGCGGATGGTTCAAACCTTTGCTGGCGCTCGTGGTCCTGCTGGGAACGCTGGCCGTCGGTTTCCTTGTCGGAACCGACAGCATGGATCCGACCCAGAGCGAGGAATACGCCGCTCTGGGGGCCGAGAAGTCCGTCGTGGAAGGCGAACGGGATGCCTTCGAGGAGGCGCGCGACGAGGTGCGGCAAGAACTCGACGAGTACCGGGACGAAACCGAAACCCGGGAAGCCGAGCTGGCTGAGCGCAGCGACGAGCTGGATTCCAGATCCAAGGGGCTCGACGAGCGCAAGGAGGAGCTGGATGAAATCGACGTTGCGCTGGCCGAACGCGAGAAAGCCGTCGGCAAGGCCGAGGACGAGAAAGAAGCCAATACCGTCAGCAACGGCGTGTGGACCATTGGCGTGGATATCAAGGCCGGAACCTACAGGTCTGACGCGCCAGTCTCCAGCGACTGCTATTGGGCAGTGCTCAAAACAGGGACCAATGGGGACATCATCGACAATGACATCCCGGGCGGCGGACGTCCTTCGGTCACCGTGGGCAAAGGCCAAGACCTCGAGCTGAGCCGTTGCGGTACCTGGACCAAGCAATAACTGATCATCACTACCTATGACGCAGCTTCTAGCTGCGAGATTGAGGAATATCATGTCCAACCATATTCAGCAGGCTTATGGGGCTCCGGGTTATCCCGGTGACCAAGCGCCAGCAAAATCATTTGTCGCCACCTGGCTCTTGTCCTTGTTCTTCGGGTTCCTCGGAGTGGACCGGTTCTATCTCGGCAAGATCGGTACCGGAGTGCTGAAGCTCTTGACCTTTGGTGGTCTGGGAGTGTGGGTGCTGATCGACTGGATCATCATCCTGACCGGCTCAATGCGCGACAAGTCCGGCAGGTTGCTGGACGGCTACGCTAAGCACCGGCTCGTTGCGTGGATTGTCACCGCCGCGTTGCTGGTGGTGGGGATGGTGTCGGGCGGTAGCAGTGCCGCAATGCTTGCCAAGACGGCCGCAGACGTGCCGGCGGTGTCGCAGCAGGCAGATCCCAGCTCCGCGGCAGCAGCCCCGGCTGAAACAGAAGAAGAAGCCGAAGACCCGGTCGGCGAAGCCGTCGAAGAGGCTGCAACCTGGCAAGAAGTGGTCACGATGGAAGGCGGAACCGACAAATCCAGCTCCACCTTCGAGCTGACTGGCGCGGAAGCCCGCATGACGTACTCGTTCGCCGGCGGCGAGGATTTCGCCATCGGTGCCATCTACGTCTTGGAAGAAGGGATCGTGCTGCTCGAAGACGGAGGTCTTCCCGAGGTCATGCTTGATGGCCCTGCAGAGGATGAAACTGCCCTCCATAAGAGCGCGGGCACTTACTACCTGGACGTCAATGCGGCGAACTTCAGCGGGTGGACCGTCACCATCGAAGAGCTGCGGTAGGGCCGGGGGACAATGAAATATCTGCTGTCCAAAAAGGCGGAAGTCCTTGTATCTGCTATGTTCCTCACCGGTTGCCTGGCCATTGCCGCCTCCAACATTCTGGACAACATTGACGAAGCCACACGCGGGGCGGAGCCCAACTACCTGATCACCGGAGTCTGGGTACTGGTCGCATTAGTGCAGATAGTGCTCTTCTTCATGCACTTGAGCGCCTTGCGCACCTACAAGCGGTACGTTGCACAAACCGGAAAAGCGCAGGAAGCCAAAGCCGGACCGGAGAACCTGGAGTAGCCACCTCCAAGATTCCGGCAGGGAAGGGCCGGGGCAGAAAGCAAAAGCCGGGCTTGTTTGACCTTGAAATCCAAGGTCAAACAAGCCCGGCTTTGCATTGCCTGCTAGATTAGTCGGCGTCGACGATCGAAGCGATCACGGCGCCGGAGGACAATGATTCACCGGGGCTGACTTCCAAGCCCTCGATCTTGCCAGCGCGGTGCGCGGTGATTGGCTGCTCCATCTTCATCGCTTCGAGCACCACGATCAAGTCGCCTTCGGCTACGGTGCCACCGCTTTCAACGGCTACCTTCACGATGGTTCCCTGCATGGGCGAGCGCAGCTCGGCACTGTTTCCAGCGGCGGCCCCGGCCTTGCGGCCCGGCTTGCGCTTCTTCTTGGCAGCCTTGTCATTCGCGGCGGCAGATGCCGCGCCCAGCGAGGAGGGTAAGGTGACTTCCAAGCGCTTGCCGGCAACCTCAACGGTGACCGAGGTGCGCTCTGCAGCTTCTTCCGCCTCGACCTGCGGCATCGGGTGCGGCTCGATGACGGTGGCGAATTCGGTTTCGATCCACCGGGTATGCACCGTAAAAGGCCCGGATTCGGGCACGAAGGCCGCATCGCTCATCACCGCGCGGTGGAATGGCAGCACCGTGGCCATGCCTTCGAGCTGGAATTCTTCCAGCGCGCGGCGGGCGCGGGCCGCGGCGATCTCACGGGTGGAACCGGTGACGATCAGCTTCGAGATCATCGAGTCAAAGTTGCCCGAGACGCTCTCGCCGGCTTCGACGCCGGAATCCACGCGCACGCCGGGGCCGGTAGGCAGAGTCATCTTGGTGATGGTGCCAGGGGTGGGGACGAATCCGCGTCCGGCGTCTTCGCCGTTGATGCGGAACTCGAAGGAGTGGCCGCGGACCTCGGGGTCCGTGTAGCCGAGCTCTTCTCCACGGGCGATGCGGAACTGCTCGCGGACCAGATCCAGCCCGGTGACCTCTTCGGAGACGGTGTGCTCCACCTGCAGGCGGGTGTTGACCTCGAGGAAGGAAATGACGCCATCCTGTCCCACGAGGAATTCACAGGTGCCGGCACCGGTGTACTTCGCCTCGCGCAGGATCGCCTTGGAGGATTCGTAGAGCCGGGTGATCTGCGCTTCGCTCAGGAACGGCGCCGGGGCCTCCTCGACAAGCTTCTGGTTGCGGCGCTGCAAGGAGCAGTCGCGAGTGGAGACCACCACGACGTTGCCCTGGATGTCGGCCAGGCACTGGGTTTCCACGTGGCGCGGGGCATCCAGGAAGCGCTCGACGAAGCATTCGCCGCGGCCGAAGGCCGCGATGGCTTCACGCACGGCGGACTCGTAGAGCTCGCCGATGTCTTCGCGGTTGCGCACCACCTTGATGCCGCGTCCGCCGCCGCCGTAGGCGGCCTTGATGGCCAGCGGCAAGCCGAACTCGTCGGCGAATGCGTAGACCTCTTCGGCCGAAGCGACCGGATCCTTGGTTCCCGGAACCAGGGGAGCGCCCACCTTCTCGGCGATATGGCGCGCCTTGACCTTGTCGCCCAGCTGGTCGATGGAATCCGGGCTGGGGCCAATCCAGGTCAGGCCAGCGTCGATAACGGCCTGGGCGAAATCGGCGTTCTCGGCCAGGAAGCCGTAGCCGGGGTGGATCGCGTCGGCGCCGGAACGCTGTGCGATATCCAGAATCTTCTCGATACGAAGGTAGGATTCGGCGGCGGTGGTGCCGCCCAGTGCGTAGGCTTCATCTGCCAGGCGCACGTGCAGCGCATCGCGGTCCGAGTCGGAGTAGATCGCAACCGATTCGATTCCTTCATCGCGTGCTGCGCGGATAATTCGCACTGCAATCTCGCCGCGGTTGGCGATTAGCACCTTCGTCAATGGATTCATGGGTGAACCTTGTCTATAAAAAATTAGGGTTTCTCACCTAGGAGCCTATCGGCTTTGTGGGAAGTATATGTACTTATCCGGAAAATCTGGGGTGTTAGGCCGATATTTTTGGAGGGTTCCTACAAAATGTGCTGTCATTTGGTCCAAAGACGAAACTCCTGATGTCCTGAGGCCTAACAGGCACCGTATTCCACGCTTCGTTTCACCCTCTTCCGCGGGGCAAACCGGTGAACCGGCGGCCAACGGATTCGAGGGGGATTGTTAAACACCGCGTCCCTGTCCGAGAATAAATCTTGGACAGGGACGCGGCGGGAGATGGCTACTTCCAGAGGCTCACAATCGGGATTCCGGCTTCCGCCAGCAGCTCGCGCAGCACGAAGATATCCAGACCCACCACGTTTTGGAAGTTCCCTTCGATGGACTCGATGAAGGCCGAGGCCAAGCCATCGATGGTGAATGCGCCGGCACAGGGCAGCGGTTCACCGCTGGCCACGTAGGCTTCGATTTCCTCGTCGCTGACCTCGGCGAAGTGCACGGTGGTCGAGGAGACACGTCCCCTCGCGCTTTGCGGGGCGTCGGTGTCGACCAGCCAATGCCCGGAATGCAGGATGCCGGTGGCGCCACTGAGCTGCTGCCAGCGTTCGCGGGCCACCTCGGCGGTATAGGGCTTGCCATAGGCTACGCCATCGAGCTCGAAGACGGAGTCGCACCCCAGCACCACTGTGCCCTCGGGGTGCTCACCTGCGGCGACGTTCTCGGCCTTGGCCCGGGCCAGGAGCAGCGCGGTTGCTTCCGGGCTTTGCGCTCCGCCGGCGCTCACGGCGGCTGCCAGCACGGCATCCTCGTCAACGCGCGAGACTTGGGTTCCGAAGGCCAGCCCGGCATCGGACAATAACTTCTGCCGCCCAGCGGAGGCGGAGGCCAGCAGCAGCCGGGCGCTCTTTTTGCTAGCGGTCATACGGTTACCTCTTCCTTGGCCGAAGCTTCGCCGAGCGGCCGCTCGGCCTTGCGGTCCAGCATCTCATTGAGCTTTGCGCCCTCGACATCCACGTCTGGAAGGATCTTATCCAGCCATTTCGGCAGGTACCAAGCCTTGTCGCCCAGCAGGTGCATAATCGCTGGAATCAGCGTCATGCGTACCACGAAGGCATCAAAGAGCACCCCGGTGGCCAAGGCGAAGCCCAACGGCCGAATCATTGACAGGTGGGAGAAGATGAATCCGGCAAATACCGCGATCATGATCAACGCGGCCGCGGTCACCACCGGGGCGGCCATGGAGAATCCCGAGCGCACCGCGTCCCTGGCCGACAATCCGTGGGCGTAGTGCTCACGCATCGCCGATACCAGGAACACCTGATAGTCCATGGCCAAACCGAAGAGGATGCCGGTGAGCAGGATCGGCAGGAAGCTCAGCAGCGGGCCGGGGACATTGACGTCGAAGACCGAACCCATCCAGCCGAACTGATAGACCATGACGCTGGCCCCGAAGGCCGCAGCCAGCGAAAGCAGGAAGCCACCGGTTGCCAACAGCGGAACCACTACCGATCGGAAGACCAGCAAGAGCAGGACCAGCGAGAGCCCCACCACGATGGCCAGATACGGCGGCAAGGCTGAGGTCACCTTCTCCGAGACATCGATCTGCGCTGCGACCTGGCCGGTCACCGCGATCTTGGCGCCCGTGGCATCGTTGATCCTCTGGGCATCGTCGCGCAGCTCGTGCACCAGCGCTTCGGTGGCGGCGGAGGCGGGACCATCTGCCGGGATCACCTGGATCGCGGACAGCGACCTGTCTTCGGTCATGGTCACCGGGATGGCGGCGACCACGCCGTCGTATTCACGGAGCATGTCTGCGATATCCAATGACTTGGATTCGGCCTGCCGCTCGGATAGGTCTGCGGGAAGGTCCGCGAGGACCAGCAGCGGGCCATTGTAGCCGGCGCCGAACTTGTCGCTGGTCTGCTGATAGGCCTGGAAGGCCTGCGAGTCGGCGGCTTCGGCGCTGCCATCGGGCAAGGCGGTACGCATCTGCGATACCGGGATCGAAATGGCGCCGAGCACCACGACCACCAGCAGCGACACGGGAATCGCGATCTTGGTGACCAGGCGGACCCAGCGCGCCGAGACAGGTTCCTTGGCCACCGGCTTGTCCACCTTTTTCCGGGCACGCTTGGACACCAGCTTGGAGCCGGCCATGGCCAGCAGCGCGGGGAGCAGCGTGATGTTCAGCAACACCGAGCAGAGCACGGTAAAGGCCGCGGAGAGTCCGAGCACCGTCAAGAACGGCAGACCCGGAACCGCGAGGGCGGACAGCGCGATGATGACCGTCAGCCCGGCGAAGACTACGGCATTGCCGCTGGTACCCACCGCGCGGGCGATCGATTCGCCGACCTCCATGCCGGAGAGCAACTGCGTGCGGTGGCGGTGAATGATGAACAGCGCGTAGTCGATTCCCACCGCGAGTCCCAGCATCAAAGCCAATGCGGGGGTAATCGAGGCCATGGTGAACATCGAGGAGAAGGCAAGCGTGGTGCCCACCCCGGCGCCAACACCCAGCAGGGCGAGCAAGAGCGGCAAGCCGGCGGCGATCAGGGTGCCGAGCATGACCAGCAGGACTACGGCGGCGATCACCACGCCGATGATTTCGGCGGTGCCGAAGACCTCCGAAATGTCCTGCAGGATTTCCTTGGAGAAGAGCACCTCGACACCGGTGGACTGCGGCCCGCTGGCGATTGCGGTGATGGCTTCACGATCCGACGCGGTCAATGCGTCGGTCGCGATGCGGAAACTGACTTGGGAGACGGCGGTGGAGCCATCTTCGGAGACGAAACGCATGTCCCCGCTGGCGCCTACCTGGCGGGAGGCGAACTCAAGTTCGGCTCGTCCGCTATCGAGGTCTTTTTCTCCCTTGGCGATGTCTTTTTCGCCCTCTTCGAGCTCTTTGGTCTTTTCCTTGATCGTCGTTTCGGACTCGCGCAGCTGTTTCTCTGCGTCCGCCAGCTGCGCTTTGCCGGCTACGAAGGCAGCCTTTTGCTTGTCGAATTCTGCCTGTCCGGCGTTGAGCTCGGCGCGGCCGGATTCAACTTCGGCACGCGCCTGCGCCAGCTTTGACTTGTTCGCATCGATTTCTTGCTTGCCCGAGGCAAGCTGTGCCTTGGCCTGGTCAAGCTGCTTTTTGGCGGAGGCCAGTTCGCCGCGGCTAGCCTCGAGCTCCTGGCGGCCTTCGGCGGCCTGGGTGGCCCCGGCATCCAATTCCTTGCGCGCGGCATCCAGCTGCTTCAGGCCCGCCTCGGCCTGGTCGATCTGCTTCAGCGCGGCGCTGGCCTGAGCTTTGCCCTCGGTGGCCTGCAGCTTGGCGGCGTTCAGTTCGGCGAGGCCGCCCTGCAGTGCCGTCAGCTTTTCGGTGTACTCGCGAATCAGGGCTTCGTCACCCTCGGCTTCGGCCTGTTTGAGCGCCTGTTCGACTCCGGGGATCTGGGATTCCAGTTCCGAGATTTGCGGTTCAATGGTCTTCAGGCCCTCTTCGGCCTTCGCCAGGCCCTCGGTGGCCTGCTCTTTGCCGGCAACTAGTTCCTTGTCAAATTGGCTGCGGGACTTGCCGTCCAGAAGCTTGTCCAGCCCCGCCCGGTATTCTTCCTCGCCTGCGTTCAGCTGCGCCTCTGCCTGATCGAGCTGCTTTTCTCCGGCCTCGAACTGGCTCCGCCCGGACTGGTACTTTTCGAATCCCGCATTGTATTCGGCGAGGCCCGCCTTGTATTTCTTTTCGCCGTCGTTCAGCTGCGCCTGCCCGCTGTTCAGCTGGGTTTCACCGGCGCGTAGCTCATTCCAACCGGCGGCCAGCTTCTTTTCGGCCGCGGCGATCTGCGGCTCGGCGTCCTCGATTTCCTTGGTGCCATCGAAAAGTTCGGACCAGCCCTCGGTGATCTTCTTTTGGCCGTCCGCGAGCTGTACCTTGCCGTTAGCTACCTGTTCCTTGGCATCGTCGAGTTCTTTCTGCCCGTCCACCAGTTCTTGTTGGGCGTTGTCCAGCTCGGGCTTGGCGTCATCAAGCTGTTTCTGCAGTTCGAAGGGGCTCATGGCCTCGACGACCTGCGGATGCAAGGCCAGCTGATCCAGGGAGTCCTGGATCGCCGATTTCTGGTCCGCGTTCAACTCGCGGTTTGAACCTTCACGGAAGACGATGGTGCCCTGTCCGCCGGCAAGATCGGGGAGTTCTTCCTTCATCCGGTCCATGGTGCGCTGGGTTTCGGTGCCCGGCAGGGTGAAGGTGTTCGACAGCTGCCCCATGAACAGGCTGGCACAGACGCCGATGGCGATAAACGCCGCAATCCACATGGAGAGCATGCGGAAACGGTGCCTGTGGGCCCACGAGGCGAGGCGGTAAAGGAACGTAGCCATGGCTTAGTCTTCCTTGAGCGAGTTTGGTGCGGTCAATGGCAGCGAGTTGAAACCCGCATCGAGTGTTTCCATGGCCCGGGTGATGAGCCGATGGAAGGAAGAGATGAGTTCGTCGGAAACGTGCAGCCCGGTCGCATCCGGCTCGGGCAGCTGGTCGATCCACGTATCGAAGGCCGCTTGCCCGGCCCCGAGGATGGCATGCGTGAACACGCGGATGGAGTAGGCATCGGTATGCGGGTACCGGGCGGCTATTTTGGCGATGACGTCGCCGGTGGCGCTTTGCCAGGCAATGAAATTCGGCGGGTAGCAGGTTCCGTTTTCCTGCCGGCGCAGATAGGCGCCGAATTGCGCGACCTGCCCCAAAAGCTCGGTGGCCCGCTCGGATTCCAAGGCGCGGACCACTGCTTGCATCAGTGGCAGCTGGTCGGTCAGGGGAGTTAATGTCTCGACCATGTGTTCGAGCACCGCGTGCAGGGGGTAGGACAAGATTGCATCTACGGAGGGGAAATAATTGAACAGGGTGCGCCGGGAAATGCCGGCAATTTCGGCGATTTGGGTGGCGGTGATCGCCGTGCCGTGCCCCTCGCGCAGCAGTCGAAGGGCGGCGTCGACGATCGCCTGATGCGTCGCCTGCCTATTGAGTTCGCGGCGCGTGCCGGTGCCATTGGAAGTCACGTAATTACACTACGTGCAAACTTGCACGCTGTGCAAAGTGGGGAGTTGTGTTCTGCCCCACGAAAAAGCGGTCGGCATCCTCCTGATGGGAGGATGCCGACCGCTGGGTGCTGCTCAGGCCGCTCGGACCTGAGGGGAACTAGGCATTTGCCGACGTTGCCGCCGACTGATCCTGGGTGGCCGCGATGCTGTCGTCGGCGAATGGATTGCCATTGCGTGGGGCGTTGTACAGCTCCGCATCCAAGATGCCTTCGCGCTTGGCGACAATCGTTGGGACCAAGGCCTGGCCGGCCACGTTGACCGCGGTGCGGCCCATGTCAACAATCGGATCAACCGCGAGCAGCAGGCCAACGCCGGCCAGCGGAAGTCCAAGGGTGGAGAGGGTCAATGTCAGCATCACTACCGCTCCGGTCGTGCCGGCAGTAGCAGCCGAGCCCAGAACCGAAACCAGGGCAATTAGCAGGTAGTCGGTCACGCCGAGGTCAATTCCGAAGAACTGCGCCACGAAGGTGGCGGCAATCGCCGGATAGATGGCTGCGCAACCATCCATCTTGGTGGTTGCACCCAAGGGGACGGCGAAGGATGCGTAGCCCGAGGGCACGCCGAGGTTGCGTTCGGTCACGCGCTGAGTCAGCGGCAGCGTGCCGATGGAGGAGCGGGAGACGAAACCGAGCTGCACCGCGGGCCACACCCCGGAGAAGTACTGCTTGATGGAAAGGCCGTGGGAGCGAACCAGGATGGGGTAGAGGGCGAAGAGCACCAGGGCCAGACCGATGTAGATGGCGAGGGTGAACTTGCCCAGCGCCCCAATGGTGTCCCAGCCGTAGCTTGCGACGGCGTTGCCGATCAGGCCAACGGTGCCGAGCGGGGCGATGCGAATAATCCACCACAGCACCTTTTGGATGATCGCGAGGATCGAGGCGGAGAAGGCCAGGAATGGTTCGGCCGCCTTGCCGACCTTCAGCGCGGCAATGCCCACGGCGATGGCGATCACCAGGATCTGCAGCACATTGAAGCTGATCGAGGTGGTGGCCGCATCCTCGGCGAGCTTGGTGCTTGCGCCCAGGCCCAGGAAGTTCGAAGGGATCAGCCCGGTCAGGAATCCGAGCCAGTCGCCGGTCTTGCCGTCGTACTCGGCCGGTGCGCTTTGGCCGGTATTGGCGCCGGGCTGCATCAGCACGCCCAGTCCCATGCCGATGGTCACGGAGATCAGCGCGGTGATGCCGAACCACAGCAGGGTCTGCCAGGCCAGGCGTGCAGCATTTGTCACCTGTGCCAGATTGGCAATGGAAGCAACCACTGCGAAGAAAATGAGCGGGATGACGGCCGTGCGCAGCAGGGCAACGTAGCTGGAGCCGATGATCTGCAGGGCTTCACCGAGCGCGTTGGGTTCCTCGGAAGTGCTGCCGGTGTACTTGGCGACCAGGCCGAGGATCAGACCGACGATCAACGCAGCGATAATCTGCGGACCGAAACTGGTCATCCAACGAGGCAGTCGGGATGAAGGTGCGGTGTTAGACATGACTAAAACGGTATGCCGGAAAACGCCAACCATCGCAGTTAAAGTTACGCAACATTACGATTCTGGATTATTCCGTTATTGACAGCTCAATTACTGTGCGACCGGTCACCGATCTGGGCTGAAATCCAGAGGTGTTTTGCGGATTACTCCGAGTGCCCCGGCATTCGGAGGGGCCCTGCGCGGCATGCCGGAAGTCTCCGCCAGCGGTGTTCGGATGGATTTTCGTAGGCAATTATGCTTCCAAGGATTTGGTTATTGCCGGTGAAATACAAGATGGCAGTACGAACGGTCGGCGCCAGACGAAAACGCGCAACGAACGGTCTCAGCAGTTCTTGGGCTCCGGGCTGCACGCAATGGAATGGCACCGCGTACTGGCCAACCGCACCGCCTGCGCAGGGGTCGGTCCGCCGGCTATTGACGATGACCAATTGGCTTTGAAAGTCGGTAGATTGGATGCCGCTAGGGGATTCGCCTTAGGCGTGCGACGACGAACATCGGAGAAATCATGCGGGTATATATCACTAGCGTCATGGTTGATGACCAGGCGAAGGCCGAAATTTCTACACCGAAATTTCTACACCGAAATTTCTACACCGAAATTCTCGGATTTGTGAAGAAGCACGATGTGCCGGTGGGTGAATTCAAATGGCTGACACTTGTCTCGCCAGAAGATGAGGCAGGCGTCGAGGTCCTGCTGGAACCTGCCGAGCATCCGGCGGCGCGACCATTCCAGGCGGCTCTTTTCGCCGATGGCATTCCGCTGACCTCATTCGCGGTTGACGATGTCCGGTCCGAATATGAGCGTTTGCGCGCCCTGGGCGTGCGGTTCACCCAGGAACCCACAGAGATGGGCCCGGTGACCACTGCCGTATTGGATGACACCTGCGGAAATCTGATCCAGCTGTCCAACTACCGCGGTTAATGACGCGGCAGGAGCCGTTGGCTGCCGGGAATCCCCGGCAGCCAACGGCTTGGCTAGCTGCCTAGCTCAGCAGGGCGCGGTTGAGCGTATCAAGTCCCACCGAGCCGAGTTTCAGCGCCTTGGTGTGGAAGTCCTTGAGCTCGAATTGCCCGCCATCGCGGGCGGCAACCTCGTCGCGGGCCTGTTCCCAGAGCCGCTGGCCGATTTTATAGCTGGGGGCCTGGCCCGGCCAACCGAGGTAGCGGTTGTATTCGAAGTCCAGCTGGCCCTCAGTGAGATCAAGATTCTTCTGCAAGAACTCATACCCGTTATCGGCGTCCCAGGTTCCGGTGCCCCACTGGGGAGGAACCGCCAGGCCCAGATGCACGCCAATGTCGAAGACCACGCGGGCCGCACGAATGCGTTGGGCATCAAGCATGCCCAGATAGTCGCCCGGATCATCGAGGTAACCCAGCTTGTGCATCAGCCTCTCGGAATACAGCGCCCACCCCTCGCCGTGTCCGGAAACCCAGCAGAGCAGCCGGCGCCAGCTATTGAGCGTGTTCGCCTGCATTTGCGCGGTACCTATCTGCAGGTGATGGCCCGGTACCCCTTCGTGGTACACGGTGGTCAGCTCCGACCAGGTGGAGAACTGGTCTTCGCCCGGCGGCACCGACCACCACATGCGTCCGGGGCGGGTGAAATCTTCCGAGGGCCCGGTGTAGTAGATTCCCCCGTCTTCTGTCGGGGCGATCAGGCACTCGATTCGATCCATCGGGGCTGGAATATCGAAGTGCCTGTCGCGCAGCTCGGCAATCGCCTTGTCGGCTTTGTCCTGCATCCAGCTCTTCAGGGCCTCGGTGCCGTCCAGCTTGCGCGCCGCATCAGCGTTGAGGATCGTCTTGGCTTCCTCGATGGAGGCGCCGGGCTTGATCAGTTCGGCCACGCGCTGCTGCTCCGCGATGATCGCATCTAGCTCGCCGACTCCCCAGGCGTAGGTCTCGTCCAAATCAACCGATGCACCCAGAAAGCGGCGGGACATCAACGCGTAGTATTCACGGCCTGCCGCATCCTCCTCGGGGGCCTGCGCCAGCAGTTCTTCCCGAAGCATTTGCGCAAGCTTCAGGTAGGCGTTCTTCGCCAGGGACGCTCCGGCGTTCAGCGACTCGGCGAGCTCGGGGTCTTGCTCGGCACCGGAGGTGGCTAGCCGATCGAAGAACCCACCGTCTTTTGCATAATCCCGGCACTGGCCGGCGACGATATTCACCTGACGCTTAGCCGACACCAACCCCTTGGAGGCCGAATCGCGCAATGAGGCGATGTAGCCGTCAATCGCCTGCGGGACGTTGGCAAGCCGGGCGGCCACAAATGCGAAGTCCGCTGCGCTCTGCTGCGGCATGAGGTCGAAGACCGAACGGATTTCCTGCGCCGCGCAGGCGATATTGTTCAGCTCGGTGCGTCCGGTCAGCTGGATTTCCAGATCCAGGCCGAGCCGCTCCTGCATCGCATCGAGGGTGACCGAGTCGATGTCATCTTGTGGCTTCGCCGCCTCAAGTTCCGCGAGAGTCTCCCGCGATAGCTCGATCTGCTGATCGGTGCCCCTGGGCGAGTAGTCGGAATAGGCCGACTCGTAACCGGGGAGTCCGAATGAAACGCCGTACTCCGGAACTAATTCGAGAGTCTTGGCAAAGAAATTTTCCGCAATGGCGTCGATGCCCGTCGGCACGCGCTGCGTAGCAGTGGATGTCATGGAGCTAACACTAATAGATATGAAAGATTTGTTGAAGAGTATTGGGTAATTGCCGGCACACTTGTTTGGAATGCGATAAACCCCGGAGCCCTGTCTTTCGACAGAACGCCGGGGTGCAATACCAGCTGCCTCTAGCGTCGGCCTAAGCTCCAGCCGAGGCGGGGAGTCAGCGCGCGGCGCTTGCGAATGCGTGCTACGCGTTGTGGTTCGGCTGGGGTTTCGCTTGCTGCCGGTGCGGCGGTGCCCATCGCCGCGAGCAGCGCGGTGACCGCCGCGAGTTCCTCGGCGCTGGGCTTGCCCTTGGTCACGGTAATGAGGGCGGCCGCATTGGCGGTGCTTTGCTCGGGCACAGGCTACTCCTTGAGAAAATTAGTTGCTGGTCAATGAGTCCGCCGCTTACAGCGGGATATTGCCGTGCTTCTTTGGAGGCAGGGTCACATGCTTGTCGCGCAGCGCGCGCAGCCCGCGCACTAGCTGCAGGCGGGTCTCGCTCGGGGCGATCACCGCATCGATGTAGCCAAGCTCGGCGGCCTGGTACGGGTTGAGCAGTTCCGCTTCGTAGTCTTCGATGATTTGCTTGCGGCGCTCCTCGACGTCGCCGCCTTCGGCTTCTACCGCGGCCAGATCGCGGCGATAGAGAATATTCACCGCGCCCTGGGCGCCCATCACGCCAATCTGCGCCGTGGGCCACGCCAGGTTGAGGTCTGCGCCAAGCTTCTTGGAGCCCATCACGATGTACGCTCCGCCGTAGGCCTTGCGGGTGATGACGGTCAGCTTCGGCACGGTGGCCTCGGCGTAGGCATAGAGCAGCTTCGCGCCGCGGCGGATGATGCCCTGGAATTCCTGGTCCTTGCCGGGCAGGAAGCCCGGGACGTCCACAAAGGTCAGGATCGGGATATTGAAGGCATCGCAATTGCGCACGAAGCGGGCTGCCTTCTCCGAGGCGGCGATATCCAGGGTGCCGGCAAACTGCATTGGCTGGTTGGCGACCACGCCTACGGTGCGCCCCTCGACGCGGGCGTAGCCGATCATGACGTTTGGCGCGTAGAGCGCCTGCATCTCGAAGAAGTGAGCGTCATCGACAACCGACTCGATCACCTTGCGCATGTCATATGGCTGGTTCGCGGAATCAGGAATTAATGTGTCCAGGGACAGATCATCGTCGTTGAGTTCCAGGTCCTCGTCGAATTCGGCGACAATCCCGTCGGCGAGGTTCGAGGAAGGCAGGAAGTCCAGCAGTTCCTTGCAGAACTCCACGGCGTCTTCCTCGTCGGTGGCCAAATAGGTGGAGGTGCCGGTGTTCGCGTTGTGCTGGCGTGCACCGCCAAGGGACTCCATATCGATCTCTTCGCCGGTGACGGTCTTGATGACGTCGGGGCCGGTGATGAACATGTGGCTGGTCTTGTCGACCATGATCACGTAGTCGGTCAGTGCGGGGGAGTAGGCCGCGCCGCCGGCGCTTGGGCCCATGATCAGGGAAATCTGCGGGACGACGCCGGAGGCGTGGACGTTGTTGCGGAAGATGTCCGCGAACATGGCCAGCGAGGCGACACCTTCCTGGATGCGTGCTCCGCCGCCGTCGAGGATGCCGACGACCGGGCAGCCGTTGCGCAGCGCGAATTCCTGGACCTTGACGATTTTCTCGCCATTGACCTTGGAGAGGGAGCCGCCGTAGACGGTGAAGTCCTGCGAGTACACGGCGACAAGGCGGCCATCTACGGTGCCGTAGCCGGAAACGAGCCCATCGCCCAGAGGTTTCTTCTTTTCCATGCCGAAGGCGGTGGAGCGGTGCACTGCGAGGGCATCAAATTCGACGAAGGAGTCTTCGTCCATCAGCAGCTCAATGCGTTCGCGTGCGGTGTGCTTGCCGCGAGCGTGCTGCTTTTCGATGGCGGCTTCACCCGAAGGCGCCTGTGCCAGATTCTGGCGGCGGCGGAATTCGGCAAGCTTGCCGGCGGTGGTGGACAGATCGATTGATTCTTCCGTCTCGGTACGGCCCTGCGTCATGCCTTCGACTCCCTCGGGTTTTGTCTTATGTGTAGGAATGGCACAAGAAAAATGCCAACTAAGTCAGTCTAACCGGGAAAATTTCGGTTTTTGTTGTAGGAAACTTACAAATTGGCCCCGAGGAGAACGTGGAGCACGCCAGAATAAGTTACTCATGAGTAGCTTAGTGCGCCAGCATCGCGTAATCTAGGTCACATGACTAATGAATCGCGAGCCGACATCGCCCCTGACATTTTACAACTTAGCGGCCGAACCATCGTGATGAGCGGTGGAAGCCGCGGCATCGGATTGGCCATCGCCGAAGCTGCGGCAAAAGCCGGAGCAAATATTGTCTTGCTCTCAAAGACAGACACGCCACACCCCACCCTGGAAGGCACCATCCATTCTGCGGTAGCGAAGATCAACGCCGCCGGAGGCCAGGGGCTGGCGGTAGTCGGAGACGTGCGTGAAGATTCTGACGTCCAGCGCGTGGTTGATGCGGCGGTCGAAGCATTCGGCGGCATCGACATCGTCATCAACAACGCCTCCGCTATCAACCTGGCCAAAACGGATGACCTGGATATGAAGCGCTACGACCTGATGCAGGACATCAACGTGCGCGGGACCTTCCTGCTGTCCAAAACCGCACTTCCCTACCTGCGTCAATCGAAGCACGCGCATATTCTCACCTTGTCGCCGCCGCTGAACCTCGACCCGCATTGGGCGGGCCTGCACCTGGGCTACACGATGGCCAAATACGGCATGTCATTGACCACCCTCGGGCTGGCCGAAGAGCTCAAGGAAGATGGCGTCGGGGTGAATTCCCTGTGGCCGGCGACCCTCATCGATACCGCGGCCATCCGTAGCTTGCCAGGCGGAATGAAAATGATTCAGGCAGCCCGCACCACGGACATCGTAGCGGACGCGGCGCTGTGCATCTTGGCCAGCAATCCGTCCTCGGTGAGCGGGAATTTCTTCACCGACACCCAGGTGCTAGAGCTTTCCGGGGTAACCGACCTGGAAAAGTACTCGGTGAATCCCCAGGCCCAACTCATCGAGGACATTTTCCTTTAGAACCGAAGTTCGACGCCGCGCGTGTCATAGAGTTGAAGGATGAATCCTGAATCATCCCCGGCACGCGCGGCACTGGACCCGGTGCCGCTTCATGAATTGGCCGCGCAACTGCGGCTGGGATTTATCAAGGTCCTCGCTACCTCGGGTTCCACCAACACCGAGCTTGCCCAGCTGGCAAGCTCCGGCGCCGCCGGGCACCTGAGCGTCCTATTCAGTGAGCATCAGCAGCAGGGCAAAGGGCGGTTGGGCCGCGAATGGGTGACGCCGGCCGGGTCGGCTATCACGCTCAGCGTACTTGCCTCACCGGGCAGCGCGATGGAGCCAGAGTCCTTATCCTGGTACACCATGCTGGCGGCACTGGCCTGGTCGCAGGCCGTAGAGGAACTGGCGCCGGTGCAGGCGCGCATCAAATGGCCCAATGATCTGCTTGCCGGAGACCGGAAAATCTGTGGAATTCTGGCCCAGCTAGTGCAGACGCCGCAAGGATTCGCGGTAGTCGTTGGAACCGGGATCAATGTCGACCAAGAAGCCTCGGAGCTTCCCGTCGCCACGGCAACCTCGCTGCGTCTAGCCAGCGGCACCCGGGTAGACCGCGGCGAGCTGCTCGCCGAGTATCTGCGCCGCTTCACCGCACTGGATGCCGCTTTTCGCGCGGTGGGAGGGCAGAGCACAGCGTCGCTCGGAGAATATTCCGGCCGGTCCTTGCGCGACCTCGTCGCGGCTCGCCTAGCCACCCTGGAGCAGGATGTCCGGGTCGAATTCCCTGATGGCTCGCAGCTGCTCGGACGTGCGGTGCAGCTGGCCGCGGATGGAGCGCTAGTGGTGGAAAATGCTTCGGGGCAAAGCCAGCGAATCTTGGCAGGCGACGTGCACCACGTGCGGCGCGCCGACGGCAAATACGCGTAACAGGCGAAGCACAGAATACGCGGACTAGTATTAGAGGAGAAGACTGTACAGAAGAACCTACGGTAGGAGGGGCGAGGAACTAGACGATGAAGGTGCCGTTACATGACAGGGAGCGCGTGGTCGTCAAGACCCGAGAACATTCCCGAGTGCTACGCCAACCTTTTGCCGTCTTTTTATTCCTCACCGCCGGGTGCGCGTTCCTGCTGGGCTACCTTTCACGCAATGACCTCTCGGACTGGCTTGCGAGCGAATCCGATCTATGGATGGTTCTCAGCCTGGTGCTCTGGTTCATTCTGGTGCTGATTTGGTGCGTGACGCCGTGGGTGCGTTGGCTTCGCAGCTGCATCATCTTAACCACCGAGAGAATCTTGTTCCGGACCTCTTTTGGGCGTGCGGACCTTGAATCTGTTGGACTTTATTCCGTGCGTGACGTAATTGCGCATACCAAACAACAAGCTGCGATCACGAAACCCGGGGCCTTGGACGTTGTCTTAAGCCATGGACATGTGCGTATTATGCATGTGCCCGCAGTATCTTATTTCCGCACGTTGGCCATCGAAATGATGAGCAACTTGCATAATCAGCAGTCATCGAACTCCCAGGTAGATGCATCGAACAGTGAGGGCATTGGACAATGAGCACCGACAACTCCAATCCATCACGCCCAGATACCCCATTGGCGGCCTCCGAAGCCGTACGCGAGGCTCGGGGACATACGGCAAACCATGAGATCCCGGCGGAGCTGGACCCGATTGCGGAACTTGCGCAGGCAATGGAGAGTCCCCTGCAGGTCCCGGACCATGCTTCGGACGCGGTCAAGAACCACATGGCCGAATTGGAAAAACGGCTCATCGGTGGACAACGCGAATTCAAGCGACGAGAAGTCGCCGCCGACGCGGGGGTCTCGCTGCTTTCGGCGCGCAAACTTTGGCGCGCCATGGGCTTCCCCGAACTCGGCGACGATGAGGTCTTCTTCAGCGGCCGAGACACCGAAGCGCTGAAGACCATGGTCGACCTGGTCCGCGAAGGCAAGCTCACCGACGAAACCGCGATCTCGCTGATGCGCTCGGTCGGCCAGATGACCGACCGGATGGTCGTCTGGCAGGTCGAGGCGATCGTCGAGGATATGGTCGCCAACCAGAATATGAGCGACCGGCAAGCTCGCCGTCAACTGCTCGAGAGCCTGCCCGAACTCATCGGCCCGCTGGAAGAACTGCTGGTTTATTCATGGCGCCGACAGCTCAATGCCGGCATCCACCGGCTGGCCCTGCGCGCCGAGGCCGGGGTGGCAGCCTACAACCAGGACTCCAGCGACAGCGATGGCACCCCGTTGCCGCTTGCCCGCGCGGTAGGTTTTGCCGATTTGGTTTCCTACACCTCGCTCTCTCGCCGGATGAATGAGCGCACCTTGGCGCAAATGGTGCAGCGCTTCGAGTCCAAGAGCGCCGAAATCATTTCGGTCGGCGGCGGTCGCTTGGTTAAAACCATTGGCGACGAAGTCCTATACGTTGCCGAAACCCCGCAGGCCGGTGCCCAGATCTCCTTGGCCCTGTCGCGCGAGTTCGAAGCGGATGAGCTCTTGCCACGCACTCGCGTGGCCGTGGTGTGGGGACGATTGCTTTCCCGCCTGGGAGATATCTACGGTCCAACGGTGAACCTCGCCGCTCGGCTGACTTCCCTTGCCGAGCCTGGCATGGTGCTGACCGATGCGGTGACCGCCAATACCCTGAAACAAGATGCCCGATTCATCCTGACCGCGCAAGAAGTTACCTCGGTGCGTGGTTTTGGCGATATTCAACCCTATGAACTCTCCGCTGGCGAGGGTGGCAGGCTGGTGCTGGACTAAATGGAAACCGAACAGCACGCAGAAAGCTTCCGCCTCGCGGTGAGCGGGCAGACCCACGTGGGCCTGAAACGCCAGGACAATCAGGACCGTATCCTGATCACCGACGTGATCCAGGCGGTAGCCGACGGCATGGGCGGACACGAGGCCGGCGAGGTCGCAAGCCAGCTGGCGGTGGAGACCCTCGAAGAGCTCAATACCTTCAGCTTCAAGACCGTCGTGCCGCGTCTTCCCACCGTGGAACAGATCCAACGCCAGATCCAACTGATCGATGACCGCATTCGAGATGCCCTGGAGTCCCGCGGCGGCACGACCCTCTGCGCCTTGGCGCTGGTGCGCAGCTCCGGCCCGGGGCAAGACCAGATCAGCCAGCCAATGGTGGTTCCCCCATGGACCGGCAGCTTCAAAATGAGCCAGAACACCGACGTGCTCAGCAAGATCACCCCCGAGATGCTGGCCGAACACCGCGCCCGGACCGAGAAGGTCAGCGCGGAAACCCAGAGCACTGGCGAATACACGAGCCTGCTATTGGTGAATGTCGGGGACTCGCGAGGGTATCGCCTGCGTGGGCAGGAATTGCGACAGCTCACCCGGGATCATTCGGCCGTACAGGAAATGGTTGATGCCGGGCAGATCACCGAAGCCGAGGCACGCAGCCATCCGCACCGGAACCTCATCACCCGGGCGCTGGGGGCCGGTGCCGATAGCCAGCCCGATCTCACGGTGCTCCAGCCACGCATCGGCGACCGCTACCTGCTGTGCAGCGATGGGCTGAGCGGGGAGCTGACGGAGATGAACATCCAAGAACTCCTGATCAACCACCCCGACCGCCAAGAGGCTACCCAGGTTCTGACCCAAGCGGCATTGGAAGCCGGAGGCCGTGACAACATCGCGGTGGTAGTCATCGATGTGTTGCCTGACACCGGTTCCTGAATACCGGGCGCGCTAGAGGCCAAAGCGTAGGACCGGTGGGGCACAATTGGATACGTGAGTGAAAATCCAGTAACACCAGCAGACTCAATGAGGACCCCACCGGATAGCGTTCGAGAACGCTATGAGACGCTGGTGGAACAGATCCGCGCACATCGCGAGGCTTACTACCAGCAGGACGCTCCGCTGGTTCCCGACGCGGACTACGACGCGCTATTCCACGAACTCCAGCTGGTGGAGAGCCAATACCCAATACTCATGGGGCAGGATTCACCCACACTCGAGGTGGGCGGCGAAGTCAGCAGCGCCTTTGCGCCGGTCAAGCACGCAAGCCGCATGTACTCACTGGAAGATGTTTTCACGCTTGAAGAGCTCGATGTCTGGCTCGAACGAGCCCAAGCGAATGCCACGAAGCTACGTCCCGAATTTCCGGTTAGCTGGCTGTGCGAAGTCAAAATCGATGGATTGGCGCTGAACCTGACCTATCGGGACGGGAAACTGGTGCGCGCGGTGACCCGCGGAGATGGAACCACCGGTGAAGACGTCACGCACAACGCGCTGACCATCTCCGATATCCCGCAAGAACTCACCGGGTCCGGCTACCCGCAAGAATTCGAGGTGCGCGGTGAGGTTTACATTGCCACCAAGGACTTCAACGCCTACAACGAGATGCTGATCGCCGAAGGCAAAGCACCGTTGGCGAACCCACGCAATGCCGCCGCGGGCTCGCTTCGGCAAAAAGACCCGCAGCAGACCGCCAAGCGCCCGTTGCGGATGTTCGTGCATGGGCTCGGACGCAGCCGGGACTTCGCAATGACCCACCAGTCCGAGGCCTATGAACTGATGCGCGATTGGGGCCTTCCGGTCTCGCCCTATGGCCGCGTCGTCAGCTCGCGTGCCGAGGTTACGGACTATATTGCCGAGAATGGCGAAAAGCGCCATGAACTGATCCATGATATTGACGGTATTGTCATCAAGGTCGATGACCTGGCTACTCAGGAACAGCTCGGTTATACCTCCCGCGTCCCACGCTGGGCTGTGGCCTATAAATACCCGCCCGAAGAGGTCCACACCAAACTGCTCGACATTCAGGTGCAGGTCGGACGCACCGGACGAGTGACCCCCTTCGGGGTCATGGAACCGGTGCTCGTGGCCGGATCCACGGTTGCCCGCGCAACCTTGCACAACCAGGAAGTGGTCAAGGCAAAAAATGTGCAGATCGGTGACACGGTCATCTTGCGCAAAGCCGGAGACGTGATCCCGGAGATCGTCGGCCCGGTCCTCGCCTTGCGTGAAGGCAATGAGGGCCTGCGGGACTTCGTGATGCCCGCCGAATGCCCATCCTGTGGCCAGCGGCTGGCTCCGGCCAAGGAGGGCGACGTCGATATCCGTTGCCTCAACGCCGAATCTTGCCCGGCTCAGCTCACCGAACGCGTGGCCTATCTAGGCGGGCGCAGCGCCCTGGACATCGAGGCTCTGGGCTACGAGGCAGCCGCGGCCTTGACCAGCGGCCCCGGAGAAGACCCAGCCACCCAGGGTGGTGTCATCCTCCCGGCGGGCCCCGGCCCGCTGCGCAATGAAGCCGAGCTTTTTGACCTGAAGGACAAGCTGGAACAGCTTGCCGAGGTCAAGGTGTGGCGGGAGAAGCGCGCCAAGGGAGAGGGCACCGGGGAATTTGAACTGGTGCCGTACTTCTTCACCAAGCCCACCGCCAAAAAGCCCTCGGTTGCCACCAAAGGCACCGAGAAGCTCTTTGACGAACTGGAAAAAGCCAAGAGCAACCCGCTCTGGCGCGTGCTGGTCGCTTTGTCGATCCGTCATGTGGGTCCCAACGCTTCGCGTGCGATCGCTACCCGCTACGGATCCATGGACGCGGTGCTAGAGGCCCTCGAATCAGCTAACGCGGTGGAGGAACTGAGCCAGATCGATTCGGTGGGTTCGATTATCGCCGAAGCGCTGGTGGACTGGTTCAAGGTTGACTGGCACCGTGACATCGTCGCCAGTTGGCAGGCCGCCGGGGTGAAGATGCACGACGAACAAGATGAAAACGTCATCAAGCACCTTGAAGGACTGGCCATTGTGGTCACCGGTACTCTGGAGAATTTCTCCCGGGACACCGCTAAGGAAGGCATTATCATCCGCGGCGGCAAGGCCACCGGAAGCGTGTCGAAAAAGACCGATTTCCTCGTAGCCGGGGAAGCCGCCGGGTCAAAGCTGGATAAGGCGCAGTCGCTCGGGGTGCCGGTATTGGACGAATCAGGCTTTGTCGTTCTGCTCGAGCAGGGCCCCGACGCGGCACGCGAAGTTGCATTGACAGCAAATCAAGGAGTCTAAGTGGAAAACAACAAGGCCGCACACGACCCGCTGGTGCTCGTAGCACGCCGCGCAGCGGCGGCCGGCGCCGAGGTGCTCTCCAAGCGTGATGTGGAAAAGTTCAACGTTGATGAGAAATCTGCGGCGGGGGACTGGGTCACCGACTTTGACCGGGCCGCCGAAGAAGCCATTCGCGCCACGATCACCACCACGCGCCCCAACGACGAACTGACCGGCGAGGAATATCCGAGCCAGAAGCCGAGCAATCCCAGCGGCTTCCGCTGGAGCATCGACCCGCTCGACGGCACCACGAACTTTGTTCGCAACATCGCCTACTACTGCTCATCGGTGGGTGTGTGCCAGAAGCAAGAGGATGGAACCGATTTGTGGTTGGCGGCGGCTATTGTCGCTCCGGCCTTGCAAGTCGAATACTTCGCCGGCCGTGGACTGGGAGCTTGGAAGCATGATTTGCGCACCAAGAAGATCACCAAGCTCGCCGGACCGGTCGAGTCCGACGCCAAGTTGTTGGGCACCGGTTTCGGCTATGACGCAGAACGCCGCGGCTTCCAACTCGGGGTCTTGCAGGAATTGCTGCCTGATTTTGTGAATATCCGTCGAATCGGTTCGGCGGCACTGGATCTGTGTTTGGTCGCCGAGGGCTCCCTAGACGCGTACGCAGAATTTGGCACCCAGGAATACGATTGGGCGGCCGGTGCTTTGATTGCCGAAGAAACGGGGACCCCGGTGGGTCGCCCCGTGGGATATCCGGGATGGCAGTACGCCGGACTTGTAGATACCGAGAAGCTGGTCAATCCCTAGCGCACCGCCTCGCGGCGTATTGCTCTCGATCCAACAAGCTCAAACTGGCTCGGTCTGCCGCTCACATAATGGGCGGCGGACCGAGCCGGAAGTGCTTTGCTGACGATTATCCGAGCAGAGCTAGCTGGCTACTGACATAGTTGATCAATACGCCGACCATGACTCCGCCGCACACCTGTGAGGCGGTGTGCTGGCTGCTTCGGATGCGCGACCACGATAGCAAGGCAATGAACATTATTGCCGGGGCAAGGAAGGCATCCCCTGCGGAGATGTGAAGTACCACGTAGCAGCCCACGGCTAAATGCACCGAGACTTTCCACCAGAGGTTGATCAAAGCAACCGTGAGCAGCCCCGCCATGATGGACAGCACCTCGATGAACATTGTGGCGCTTGCCCCTAGCCAGCCGAGCAAGGCCAGCCCACAGAGGATCGACGCTGCGGTCAGAGCAAAGATCTTATGGCGTTGACTGCGTTGGGTGACGTGCAGATCGCTCACGCTGCCGCGGAACTTCGCTAGCAACAAAAATAGCCAAGGAATAATTATGGTGAACGTCGTGGCGGCTACCGCCTCAACCCAAGAGATCCCGTTGTACCGCAAGGGCGTACCGATCAACAGCAAGCCGACTAGCAGGGCAGGCGAGAGGACATGGGAAACCCCGAGCGCAATTTTTCCCGCCAGCGATTGTCTGGTCGCTGAGGGTTGAGTTTGTGTGGTGATGGGGAAGATCCTTGATCAGTGTGTCAGGCGAAACGGCTGCAGTTGGTTAGTCTCTGCGACCCCTCAAGCCTAGCGAGCCGAGGAGGGAAAATCTGCTCGGACCGGCTATGACTCGATTCCCAACGTACTAGTGGATAAGTCCATCCAGATTCGGCACTGCGATCCATCGCTGAAACCTGCAATGGCGGCTGCGCATTAATCAACTGTTGAAGAGCGGCATCACTTGCAGAACTATCCGTGCAGTAGATAATCATTGCGCTGCCGGATGAGCCGGGGCATGTACCAACCCAGGACCAACCTTTCGGCCAACCATCCCAAGGGACCGAAGGGTGCGGCGAAACGAATCCGGTCAACCATCAGTGTCTCTCCGTCGAGTTCATAGAACTCGTGGACGTGATGGAAAGACTTAAACGGTCCGCGGAGCTGTTCATCGACGAATATTTCTGCGGATTTCATTTCGGTGATTTTCGTCGTGAGGCGAAACGGCAACCCGAAATGACGAGCCCTCCAGGTAACCTGCTCACCGAGCGAGATGAGCCCACTCGTCACACCGGCTATTGCTTCTTCTTGGGTGTTGGCCATCGAACCGCGGTGCATATCGATGCTCCGTGCGCGGTCAAAAAGTTCGATTCGATCCATTGGAGTGCGAGTGACGCATTCGAAGTAGACAGCCATATGCCCCAACATTTCGGTTAGATTTTCGTGGAGCCGTGTTGAACCGGCTTAGTGCACTCGGAGATTCTCCAAGCTGATTCCTTCGGCAGCATCATCATAGTAGGCACGCTTCTTCAAGCCCGCCGCCGCTGCCTCGTCGAGGACCACCACTGCATCCTGATGCAGCTGCAGTACGGACCCGGGGCACGAAGCCGACAACGGACCTTCCACCGCCAACGCGATCGCCTCTGCTTTCGACTCACCGGTAGCCAGCAGCACCAGCCGGCCGGCCTCCAGCACCGTGCCAAGACCCTGGGTGACGCAGTGGGTTGGGACATGCTCGATTCCGTCGAAGAACCGTGCATTGTCGATTCGAGTCTGTGCAGCCAATCGCTTGATCCGGGTACGGCTGCGCAAGGCGCTGCCCGGTTCGTTGAAGCCGATATGGCCGTTGCTGCCGATTCCCAGGATCTGAACCTGGATGCCGCCGGAATCCTTGATCGACTGGTCATAGGCTCGTGCATTGGCTTCGATTTCCTCTAAGGAATCGGCCATACCCTGGGGCGTGTGCAGCCCGCTGACCGGCATTCCAAAGGTATTGCAAACCTCGGCGATGAGTGTCTGGCGATAGGACAGCTCATGCGTGTTCGGGATGCCGATGTATTCGTCCAGCGCGAAGCCCCGGGCCTTGGAAAAATCTGCGCGTCCTTCGGCTACCGCCGCACTGAGCTCGCGATACAAGCCAAGCGGCGAAGAGCCGGTGGCAACACCGAGCACGGGGTCTTTCCCTTTTCCGTGGTGAGCCAGTCCAGCGAGGACATTATCTGCGGCGATACGGGCAACATGCTCCGCGGAAGAACCAATGAGAACGCGCAAGTCGTTCACTCTCCGATCTGTTAGTGGAAAATACTCTTAGTTGGGCAGGCCGTGAACCGTAGCCCTAATCGTTGGACGTGAACCAGCGCGCTGCCCTTTGCAACATAAATATCAACGGGTGTGTGGCCGAGTCCTTGAGCAGCGTCCAATATCCCGGCCGGGGCCGCAAAATCATCCTGAAAACAATTGATTTGGTGCTGAAAGGATTGCACGGCCGAGTCCTCGGGCTGGGCGTTCACAACGGTGTGACAAGCGAGGATTGCTGCTCGAACTGCGGCAATGCTAGTCAGTTTACTGGGTTCCGGCCACAGATGGCACCTGAAATATTCATTGTTGCTTTGGAAATCTGCTTGATTCCCATGCCGGCTTCACCCGGCTTATGGTTCGTCATCTACGCTCGGAAGCGGCCGGTACGGCGCGACGCTGCAGGGAGGATTTTTCACGATTCGTCTTTTGCCCCGCCGCTGCGCCGCGAGCCGGAAATCGATGGCAAACTAGAAGCACCATGTCTGAAGTTGATGATTGCAAAGCAGCCAAGGGCCAGTTGCTCATCGAATTGGCGTCCGCAGCCGATTACGAGCGTATCGGCGACCTCACCGTTGAGGCGTACCTGCAGGCCGGGCATTTTGACGATCCGCAGCATGAGTACCTGCACTTTGTTCGCCAGGTCGCTCAGCGCGGTGCCCACTGCGATATTTTCGTGGCACGCAAAGACGGCCAGATCATTGCTTCGATGACCCTGATCCAAGCGGGCAATGAATACGCTGACGTCGCCCTCGAAGGTGAACTCGAAATCCGTATGCTCAGCGTGGATCCAACCGTGCAACGCGCCGGCGCAGGACGAGCAATGGTGCTGGCAGCGATCGAGCTTGCCCGCCAACTACCGGAGGTGCACGCGGTGTCGCTGACCACCGGCGGCCACTGGAGTGCGGCTCGTCGGCTGTATGAATCTCTAGGTTTCACCCACCGCCCGGAACGAGACTGGGTGGTTCCGGATACCGACATTCGCCTCGTGGTGTACGCGCTGGTCCTGGAAAGCTAAAGAATGTGCCTAATGCGGACTTGTGGCGAGCCATTCTGGCTTGGCGCTCTCGCATTTGCATAGACTGGCGCCATGCGTCGTTTCCCCCGAAGTGCAGTCGCCCTGTCCGTTGCAGCCCTCGTTGCGGGCTCGCTTACCGCATGCAGCGCGGCAATACCCGATCCGAAGCCTGCGGCCGAGGCGCTTGCCGCCGCGCTTGGCTCCGGCGACTTCTCTGCGGTGCCGCTGGCCGGAAGCGACCCCAGCGCGGCGGCGAAGAGCCTGGAAACCGCGTATGGCCCGATGGGGGACATCAAACGCAGCCACACGGTGCTCGGTGCCGCCGAAGACGAAGAGTCCCAAGATGGGGTGCAGACCGCTACCGCGACGCTGCAAACCACCTGGGACATTGACTCCAGCGATACCGATCTGACCTATGACACCCAAGCAGTCATGGAATTTGATGATGAGGCCGAGCAGTGGAAGCTGCGCTTTGATCCGAAAATTCTCGCACCTGATCTGGAAGCCGGCGAGTACCTCGATGCGCGATTCAGCGAAGCCGCACGCGGGCAGATCCTTGGCGGCAACGGCAACGCGCTGGTGAAGAACCGTCCGGTGGTGCGCGTGGGGATCGATAAGACCCGCGCAGAATCAGACGAGTGGGAAGCCTCCTCCCGCAAACTGGCAAAGCTCGTGGGTATTGACGAAGATTCCTTCGCGAACCGGGTGGAAAAAACCGGTGCCAAGGCCTGGGTCCAGGCGATCGTATTGCGCGATGATGCGGACCGCGAAGTGACCGACGAACAGATTGCAGAGATTCCCGGAGCCCTCGGGCAAGCCGATGAGATGCCCTTGGCGCCCACCCGAGCCTTCGCCCGCCCGATCCTTGGAAGCGTCGGCCAGGCGACCGCCGAAATTATTGAGAAGTCCGAAGGGAAGATCCAGGCAGGTGACCAAGTTGGTCTCTCCGGACTGCAAGCCACCTATAACGAGACATTGGCGGGCACCGCCGGGGTAGCGGTTTCGCGGTATAACGCAGAGCACGAACCGGTTGCCGAACTGATGGGCACCGAACCGGTAGCTGGTGAAGACCTCCAGCTTTCCTTGAATGAAAAGCTGCAGACCGTCGCAGAGTCCTTGGTTTCCGAATCCGATTCCGCCTCATCCATCGTGGCAATCCGGCCGTCCGATGGCCAGGTGCTGGCGGCAGCTTCCGGGCCGGAGTCCAATGGGCTGAATACCGCGCTGAAGGGCCGGTACGCTCCGGGATCAGTCTTCAAAGTCATCAGCGCCTTGGCGATGCTCCGCGAGGGCCAAACCCCGCAGAGCCAGGTGCAATGCCCGGCGAGCACAGAGGTGGATGGCAAGAGCTTCAAGAACTATGACGGCTACCCCGCGGGTGCCGTGGGCACGATTCCGCTCGCTGAGGCCATTGCCGAATCCTGCAATACGGTCTTCGTCAATGCAGGCAGCGAACTAGGTGCTGAATCCGTAGCCTCGGCCGCCAGCTCGCTGGGGCTTGTCGCCGAGGATGGCACCGGAGCCGAAGCATTTATCGGCTCCGTTCCGGATGCCTCGGAAGGAACCGAACTGGCTGCCAACATGATCGGACAGGGTGTGGTCGAAGCTTCCCCGCTGGGCATGGCCACAGTCATGGCATCAATCGCCCAGGGCAGCACCGTGCAACCACGGCTGGTGCTGGACCCCGAGCCGAAGGAACCTGCGCAGGCGAAGACCGAATTGACCGAATCCGAAGCCGGACAGCTGCAGGAAATGATGGCTGGGGTAGTGGACCATGGCACGCTGAGCGACCTGAAGTCGGTGCCGGGAGCAAAGATCATTGGCAAGAGCGGCACCGCGGAATACGATGCGGAACGCAACGCGCACGCCTGGGTGATCGCCGCCCAGGGCGACCTCGCGGTGGCGGCCTTCGTCGAAGACGGCGACGGGGGAGCGCAGACTGCAGGCCCGCTGGTCGCCGATTTCCTCACCGGCGCCGGCAAGTAAGCCCGCCCGGGGTTCAGGGTCGCGCGGTGGCGAAGTAATCGCGGGCAAGGAGACCCATGATGAGCTGGTCATGAAACTTGCCTTGGTGGAAATACACCTCTCGTTCGCGGCCTTCGAGGCTGAAGCCGGCTTTTTCATAGGCCCGCAGCGCACGGGTGTTGAACGCCGCGACCTTTAAGCCAATGCGGTTCAGCCCCATCTCGTTGAAGCCGTAACCGGTCATCAGCCGGACCGCACGGGTGCCGTAGCCACGGTCCACGTGCTCCCCGCCAAGCATGATGGCAAATTCCGCTGCGCGGTGCGGCAGCGCGCCACCGGCGAGCGTGGCATGCCCAATGAGGTTGCCCTGCGGCTTTTCGAAGATGCTGAATCCGGCGTCCCCGCTGTTCGGCTTGTTCTCGCTCCACACGGCCAACATATCCATTACCCGCTGCGATGGCCTGGGCTTGGCGATCCTCTGTTGGAGCACCGCCCACTGCGGGTCATTCCACCACGCCGCCAGCTGGGCCAAGTCTTCTGGCTCCACCTCGCGCAGGCACACCCGTTCATCCTGTAACAGGGCTTCGCCATAGCTTTGGGCTTGGCTGGCCTGGTTCCACTGAGCATCGGTTGTCATGGATCCCATGCTATCGATATCCTCTGGCGGCACGGGCTCTGCAGGAAAATTAACATGCGCCTTGAGAGCCGCGGGCAACACGAGGGTCAAGCTCTTGTGCGCACGTCGCTGACTTGGCAGACTGAGCCCATGGGCATCGTCTACAACACCTCAATGTCGCCAACCAAAAATGAGTTGGTGTCCGCTTGGCTGATCAAGCAGGACTTCTATTCTGGTCAGGGCGTCCCGAAACTTGAACATATCGGCGGATTCCGGCTCGAAGACCCCCAGGGGAAGGTCGGGGTGGAGCTGCGCATTTATGCGGATCATGCCGACACCTCCGAGGTGATTTACCATGTGCCCTTGAGCTATCGAGAAGCACCCCTCGAAGGCGGCGAGCCGTACCTGATAGGCATCAGCGAGCACGCCATCCTGGGGCCGCGCTATGTCTATGACGCGGCCGGGGACCCGGTCTTCAACGACCAGGCGCGCGGACTGCTCGCGGGCAAATCCATCCCGCAGCACCACACCGAATCATTTACCGACGATGCACGGATCACGCTCACCGGCGAGACCAGCGGGAAGCGCGCCGTCATTATCCGCAAGCCGGTTGCCGGCAAAGCCAACGCCGCCGGAGTCATCGGCTTCTGGGAGAATGCGCTCGGCCAGGAGCTGAGCGGTTTGGTATTGCGCACAGCATAACGTCCGAAGGACTTTTGCGACCTAGTTGCCGGCGGGCAAGGGATAGACTTGTCTGTGAAACCCATCCGCCCACTTTAGGGAGATATATGTCTGCCATCAGCCGTGAGGACCTCGTGCACTTGTCACGATTGGCCCACATCGAGATGAGCGGCGCAGAGCTGGACAAGATGACCGGTGAGCTCGGCGTGATCGTCGATGCCATCGCATCCGTCAGCGAAGTCGCCTCCTCCGATATCCCAGCCACCAGCCACCCAATCCCGTTGACCAACGTATTGCGTGAAGACGTGGTGGGACAGACGCTGAGCATCGATGAAGTTCTGCTCAACGCACCTGACTCGGACTCGAACCGCTTCAAGGTCCCGGCAATTCTGGATGGTGAATAACCTAGTGTCAGATCTGATTCGTCTTTCCGCCACCGAGCTGGCAGCAAAGCTGCGCGCAGGCGTTGTAACTTCCGTAGTCGCCGTCCAGGCTCACCTGGATCGCATCGCCGAAGTTGATGGTGCACTGAACGCCTTCCTGCATGTGAACGCCGAGGAAGCGCTCGCCGTCGCCGCCGAGGTGGACGCGATCCGCGCCGCCGGCGGCGCCGAAGCCGAAGCGCTGCACCCACTGGCCGGCGTGCCTATCGCCATCAAGGACCTGATCGTCACCAAGGGCCAGCCGACCACCGCGGCATCGAAGATGCTCGAAGGCTGGATGAGCCCCTATGACGCCACCGTCATCGAGAAGATCCGCGCCGCGAAGCTTCCGATGCTGGGCAAGACCAACCTGGACGAGTTCGCCATGGGCTCCTCCACCGAGCACTCCGCCTACGGGGTGACGCGCAACCCGTGGAACCTGGATCGTATTCCCGGCGGTTCCGGCGGCGGCTCGGCCGCGGCCGTAGCCTCCTTCGAGGCGCCGCTGGCTCTGGGCACCGACACCGGTGGTTCGATCCGCCAGCCCGGCGCCGTCACCGGCACCGTGGGCGTGAAGCCGACCTACGGCGGGGTCTCGCGCTACGGCGCGATCGCCATGGCCTCCTCGCTGGACCAGATCGGCCCGGTCTCCCGTACCGTGCTCGACTCGGCACACCTGCAGGAACTGATCGGCGGGCACGATCCGAAGGATTCCACCTCGCTGCCAAAAACCCTCGAGGGCCTGGTAGCCGCCGCAGAATCCGGCGCCACCGGGGATCTCAAGGGCCTGCGCATCGGTGTGATCACCGAGCTGCAGGGCGAGGGCTACCAAGCCGGCGTGCAGGCACGCTTCGAGGAGTCCCTCGAACTGCTCAAGGGCGCGGGCGCGGAAATCGTCGAGGTTTCCTGCCCTAACCTGAAGTACGCACTGGGTGCCTACTACCTGATCATGCCTTCGGAAGTCTCTTCCAACCTGGCGAAGTTCGACGGGGTCCGCTACGGCAACCGGGTGCTTCCGGAAGACGGCGCGCTGACCATCGAACGCGTGATGGGAGCCACCCGTGCCGCCGGTTTCGGCGACGAAGTCAAGCGCCGCATCATCCTGGGCACCTACGCGTTGAGCGCCGGCTACTACGACGCCTACTACGGTTCGGCGCAGAAGGTCCGCACGCTGATCCAGCGCGACTTCGACGCCGCGTTCGCGCAGGCCGACGTGCTGGTTTCGCCAACCGCTCCGACCGTCGCCTTCGAGCTGGGCGCCAACGACAACGACCCGCTGGCCATGTACCTCAACGACGTGGCCACCATCCCGGCAAACCTCGCCGGCATCCCGGGCATCACCGTGCCCGGCGGGCTGTCCGAGGACCTGCCGGTGGGCATCCAGTTCCTGGCTCCTGCCTTCGAGGACGCTCGCGTCTATCGTGCAGGTGCGGCACTGGAAGCACTGCTGGAAAAGAGCTGGGGGCACACCCTGATCTCGCAGGCACCTGCCATTGATTCCGCGTCGATCGCGCCAAAGGCCTAAGGGGAGCACATGTCTAACTACACCGATGAACTCGTCGACTTTGATGTGGCACTGGAGAAATATGATCCGGTGCTCGGCTTCGAGGTCCACGTAGAGCTGAACACCAAGACCAAGATGTTCTCGGACGCCCCGAATGCCTTCGGCGACGACCCGAACACCAACGTCACCCCGGTTGACCTGGGTCTGCCTGGCGTACTGCCGGTGGTCAACAAGACCGCCGTGGAGTACTCCATCCTGATCGGCCTGGCGCTGAACTGCCAGATCGCCGAGCGTTGCGGATTCGCGCGGAAGAACTACTTCTACCCGGACACCCCGAAGAACTTCCAGACCTCGCAGTACGATGATCCGATCGCCTTTGACGGCTGGCTGGATGTCGAACTGGAGGACGGGGAGATCTTCCGCGTGGAGATCGAACGCGCCCACATGGAGGAAGACGCCGGAAAGCTGACCCACATGGGCGGTGCCTCCGGACGCATCCAGGGCGCGGACTACTCGCTGGTGGACTACAACCGTGCCGGGGTGCCGCTGGTTGAAATCGTCACCAAGACCATCGAGGGCGCCGGCAAGCGGGCGCCGGAGCTGGCCAAGGCCTACGTGGCCGCGGTGCGTGAAATCGTGAAGAACCTCGGGGTATCGGATGCGAAAATGGAGCGCGGCAACGTGCGTTGCGACGCCAACGTTTCGCTGATGCTCAAGGGAGCGGACAAGTTCGGTACCCGTACCGAAACCAAGAACGTAAACTCGTTGCGTGCCGTGGAGCACGCGGTGCACTTCGAAATTGAACGCCACGCAGCGGTGCTCGATTCCGGAGCGAAGATCGTTCAGGAAACCCGTCACTGGCACGAAGACACTCGCAGCACCACCTCGGGCCGTCCGAAGTCGGATGCCGATGACTACCGTTACTTCCCGGAGCCGGACCTGGTGCCAATCGTCACCACTGCCGAATGGGTTGAGGAACTGCGTTCGCGTCTGCCCGAGCCGCCGGCAGATCGCCGCAAGCGACTGAAGGCCGACTGGGGTTATGCGGACAAGGAATTCCGTGACGTGGTCAACGCGGGCGTGCTCGACGAGATCGAGGCAACCATTGCCGCCGGTACCAGTGCCGCGGTAGCCCGCAAGTGGTGGATGGGCGAGATCGCCCGTCTGGCCAAGGCTGCGGACAAGGAAATTGCGGATCTGGGGGTCACCCCGGCAACCATCGTTGAGCTGAATTCGCTGATCACCTCGAAGAAGATCAATGACAAGATCGCCCGCCAGGTGCTGGAATTTGTGGTTGATGGCGAAGGAACTCCAAACGAGATCGTTGAGAAGCGCAGCCTAGCTGTGGTCAACGACGATGATGCGTTGGGCAAGGCCGTGGATGAAGCTATGGCCGCCATGCCGGACGTGGTCGAGAAGATCAAGGGCGGCAAGATGCAGGCCATCGGCGCCCTGATGGGACCGGTTATGAAAGCCACCCGCGGTCAGGCCGATGCCGGTCGCGTGCGCGAAATCGTGATCGAGAAGTTGGGTCTGTAAGACTCATCCTTCGGTACTAAAACAGCGAACCCCGAATTCCTTTCAAAGGAATTCGGGGTTCGCTGTTTTTCTTCATAAGCCACGATGTTCCGGTGATCGCTCGCGGGCGTTGCCAGAGTTCGGAAGTAATACTCGGATCAGTCTGGCCATCGCCGCCTCTGCGGGCGGTTTCGTGTGGCGGCGCTCGCCAGACGGTGCCGTTTTTTAGAATGGTGAATCTTATAGCGTGGGCGGGAGCGGTGGGATAGTGGAGAAGAGCTTCGAAGTTCAACTCGCTGGCACCCGCGTTGCCGGAGCCGGCCCAGATCACCATTTGACCTCAGGATGCGGCCAACGCGCGCGACACGCGATTGACGTTACGGGATTTAGTTTTTGCCGGAGCGTGGGTCCGGGGAATGGTCTTCACCGCGGGCTAGGGAGTGTTCGGAAATGAGCGAACCAATGAGCAGGGTGCCTGCGGCGCATATTCCGGGCACATAGGATGCAAAGCCGGAAGCGCCGCTAAGTAGCCAATGAGTTACGGCAAAAACCGCAAATGCCAAAGCGAGGCAGAGGAGCAGGGATCCCCATTTAGTTTTTTCGCTCACGCCATCGTCTGGTTGTTCCGATTCGTTTTTAGCCTTTTCTTCCAAGCCAAACCAAGCAAGCATGCGACTCACGAAGCCCTTCTGTGCATGTCAGGTAATCCAATCCAAGTTCAAACTGACTGGTTCCTATTAGAACTACCATCTTCACAGTACGTTGCTTTGGCGGCCACGGCTATCGTCAATTTGGATGATTAACATCCCTTTGAGCGTTCGGTGAAGGGGGTTATTTCTCGGAATTATGCAGCCAGTGGCCTTAAGCTCCAGTGTTCGAGCACGCGTTCTAGGGGGCTTTGTACTGTTTCTGAAAAACGAAAAAGAGAACCCGCCAATCGACGAAGGAAATAGGCCTCCCTTCACGACGCTAATACTATGCCGGACAGCAAATCCTAAATTTCCTATTCACACAACGCGAAAATCAGTCACTTGCCTAGGCCTATGCCGAGCTGCCAAGCCAAACTGAAGACAGAAACGCGGTACTAGTCATGAGGTCCGCATCTAGAACTCGAGCGCACTGAACGAAAACCGCAAGGTAGCGGAAAGCACGATTGTCCCGCACGTTGTTTCCACGCACGCTATTACCGAACAGATGACACGGATGATTTTGCCGCGAAAAGTGGATGAAAAATCTCCCAGATCTAGTCTCGGATTCTCGTACCGAGCGGAATGCGCGCGATCGCTTTGGCGGGATTGATTTAGCATGGAGCAATGACCTTCCAAGAAATGGCCGTTTCGGCAAAACCTGCGGCGGAAGTGTCTATTGATCGGGCGTTGGTGCGCGAATTGATCTGCGCGCAAGCGAGTCAGTGGTCCGGAAGAACTCTGACTTATCTGGCTACCGGGTGGGACAACGAGGTTTACCGTTTGGGTGATGATTTACTGGTGCGACTGCCTCGTCGTGCACTCGCCGAGAAGATCGGGCACAAGGAGCGGAAATGGTTGCCTCGCCTGTCGTCCGACAGCGGCTTGGATGTGGGGGCTCCGGTATTCATCGGGGAGCCGTCAGCGGACTACCCGTTCACCTTTTCGATCTGCCGTTACGTCCCTGGCATCAGCGCGGCGACGCTGGGGCGAAGGCAACGTGATGCCTATGCGCCGGCTTTTACCGACTATTTGTCGGTGGTGCATGGCCCTGCCCCCGAAGATGCGCCACGCAGTGAATTCAGAGGCTGCGAATTGCAAGTAGTGGATCAACGCACCAGAGAGCAGATCTCCCAGCTTCCAACGACGTACCGACGCGGTGCGCAATTCATCTGGGAACAGTCATTAGAAGCTGATGCCTACGGCGGGCCGCCACGCTGGCTCCACGGCGATCCGCATCCGCACAATACGATTGTGACCACCGGTGGTGGCAAGGCTGAACTGTCCGCATTGGTGGATTTTGGAGACCTCTGCGCCGGAGATCCCGCTTCGGATCTGGGAATGCTGTGGATGCACTTTACCGAGCCGGTGCGTGATCAAGAGTTGCGTCGGTACGCTGCAGATCGCGGGACAGCAATGTGGCTGCGGGCGCGTGGTTGGGCACTGCGCTACGCCATGCTCACCGCGCCGCTGGGCACCGCCGACCCCTTGGGACGAATCGGCTTGGATACCCTGAATATGCTGCTGAAGAGGTGAGTGTGCCGGAGCGGCTGATCCGGATCTTAGATGTTGATGCCAAAACGGCCGTTTCCGGAGGCACCACGGATCGTCCCTGCCGGGGGTTTTCTGGGGCGCTAATTCGACGAGACTAGCGCGGGGAGTTCGCCCATGCTGGTGAAAATGTGGCTGGCACCCGCGGCGGTCAGCGCCTGAGGGCTGGTGCTGGTCGGGCCGCCCGAGCAATATCCGTACACGGTGGCCCCGGCGGCGACACCTGCGGTGACTCCGGTGGCGGTATCTTCGATTACCAGCGCCTGACGCGGATCGACCCCGAGCGCAGCTGCAGCCGCCAGATAGACATCCGGTGCCGGTTTACTGCGCGGGTATTCCATGCCGCTGAACACCCGGTCGCCGAAAAACGGTGCCAGCCCGGTGAGCGAGAGCTGCATTTCCACCTTGCCGCGATCGGCCCCGGTGGCGCAGGCGATCTTGTTGCCGTAGCTCCCGGGAATTTGCGCGACTGCTTCCAGGGCGCCGGGAATGGGCTGCAGGTTCGCGCGCAGCGCCTCGTCGCGTCGTGTCCGGAACCGGGAGATCCAGGCGTCGTCGATGCGGAATCCGGTGTGGGCGAGAATTGGCTGCCATTGATCTTTCAATGCCTTGCCGATGAAAATCTGGATGCATTCTTCCTGGCTGAGATTCCATCCAAGCTCGATCAGCATCTGGCGCAGCACCGCGTTAGTGAGGGATTCGGAGTCCACCAGGACCCCGTCGCAGTCAAAGAGCAGAGCGGAGAATTTTGGGTTCATCGGTGGTTCCTTTTTGAATCCGAATGCGGAGGCTAGGAGACGGGGAGCTGATGCAGGGTCCGGGCCAGCGGGGCCAGCTCGGGTAGTTTCTCGGCATCGTTGAGCACTCGTTCCAGCGTTTCATCGTGAATCGGTTTGGCCCTCAGGTACAGCTCCTGGCCAGCTTCGGTCAGTTCGGTGTAAATGCCGCGCCGGTCATCGGCGCACAGCACGCGCGAGAGCAGGTGCCGGTCCTCCAGACGGGTGACCAGCCTGGTGGTGGCGCTCGGGCTTAATGCGGTGGCTCGGGCTAACTGCGCCATGCGCATATGCCATCCGTCTTGCCGGTTCAGCGCATCCAGCAGTGTGAACTCGACCACGGAAAGGCCGGCGTGAGCGGTGAGATCCTTTTCCAGTGCGGCCTCGATTATTCCGTGCAATGCCGCCAAAGTGCGCCATCCGCGTGAGCGGATTTCAACGGCGTCATCTGCGATTCCCATAACAACTCCCATATTTGTTGCTTGCGCTCATTACTTGCGTGTGCAACTATTATATTCATCGACGCAATAACAAGCGTCTGCAACTAATTTCTTCCAGCTTATCAGGAGTAACGTCATGCCGCTCGGACTTATTGCGTTGGCCCTCGGTGCCTTCGGCATCGGGCTCACCGAATTTGTGATCATGGGCCTGCTTCCGGAGGTGGCTGCGGACTTCGCCGTCAGCGAGGCAGCCGCCGGCTGGCTGATCTCCGGCTACGCGCTCAGCGTGGTGGTCGGTGCGCTCGGACTAACTGCAGCTACCGTGCGATTGCCGCGCAAACCCGTGCTGGCCGGCCTGCTGGTGCTGTTCATCATCGGTAATACGCTCACGGCCGTCGCCGCGACCTACGAGGTCGCCATGCTTGGCCGCGTCATCGCCGCCCTGTGCCATGGCGCCTTCTTCGGCATCGGGTCCGTGGTCGCCGCCGATCTGGTTCCCGCCAATAAGAAGGCGGGTGCTATTGCCATCATGTTCACCGGACTCACCGCAGCCAACGTACTGGGCGTGCCTTTTGGCACTTTCCTAGGCCAGCAGGCAGGGTGGCGTTCCACCTTCTGGGCGATCTCAGGCATCGGCGTGATCGCGCTGATCGGCATCCTGGCGCTGGTACCGGTACTTAAGCAGGCGGCTGAGGCAATCTCGCTGCGCAGCGAGCTGGGAGCCTTCAAATCCCGGCAGGTCTGGCTGTCGCTGGGTGTGACGGTGCTCGGTTACGGCGGCATGTTTGGTGCCTTCACTTATATCGCTTACACCCTGACCGAAGTCTCCGGATTTAATTCCCATACCGTGCCGTGGCTGCTGGTCCTCTTCGGTGCCGGTCTGTTCGCCGGCAACTGGCTAGGTGGACGCATGGCCGACAAGAACATCGACCGCACCCTGCTGATCTTCATTGGCGCATTGCTCGTGGTCCTCATTGCCTTCGGCGCGCTGGCTACCAGTCAGGTGGCCACCATCGTGGCGTTGTTCCTCATGGGTGGTTTTGGCTTCGGTACCGTGCCTGGCCTGCAAAGCCGCATCATGCGCTACGCAGGCTCAGCACCCACCTTGGCCTCCGGCGCAAACATCGGCGCCTTTAATGTCGGCAACGCCCTGGGTGCCTGGGCCGGCGGCATGGGCATCGCCGCGGGACTGGGCTATACCTCGCCAATCTGGATTGGCGCCGCGATCACCGTCGCCGCGCTGCTGCTGATGCTGTTGGCCATGAACCTGGCCAAGAAGGCCCCGGTCGTGGCGGAACTGACCCCGGCTAACTGACCCCCCCCAATTTTCACTGATCCACCACACAATTTAAGGAGTTAGAAATGACGACAGTTGTTCCCGCCGTTACCCTGAATAACGGCGTGCAGATGCCGCAGATCGGCTTCGGTGTCTTCCAGGTTCCGAACGAAGAAACCACCACCGCCGTGGCCGCCGCACTGAAGGCCGGCTACCGCAGTATTGACACCGCAGCGATCTACGGTAACGAAGAAGGCGTGGGCAAGGCGTTGGCCGAGTCCGGCATTAACCGTGAGGAACTGTTCATCACGTCCAAGATCTGGATCTCGGACATGGGCTACGAGCAGACCTTAAGAGCATTTGACGAGAGCCTGCAGCGCCTGGGCCTGGATTACCTGGACTTGTTCCTGATCCACTGGCCGGCTCCGGAGAAGGAACTGTATGTGGAGACCTGGAAGGCGCTGGAGAAGCTGTATGCCGAGAAGAAGATCCGCGCTATCGGCGTCTCTAATTTCCAGCCGACTCACCTGCAGAAGCTGATTGATGCCACGGATGTTGTTCCTGCGGTCAACCAGGTTGAGCTGCATCCTGCCTTGCAGAATGCTGAAGTCAGCGCCGCCAATGCCGGGCATGGCATTGCCACCGAGGCGTGGAGCCCGCTGGCCCAGGGGGCGCTGCTGAACGACGCATCGATCCTGGCGATCGGCGAAGCGCACCAGGTCACCGCCGCGCAGGTAATTCTGCGCTGGCACCTGCAGCGGGGCCGGGTGATCATCCCGAAGTCGGTCACCGAATCGCGCATCGTGCAGAACCTGGATCTGTTCGGCTTCGAGCTGTCCGCCGAAGAACTAGCCGCGATTGACGCGCTGGATCGCGGCGGCCGCACCGGCCCGGATCCTGACAGCTTCAACGGCTGATCTGCAGCATTCGCAAGCACCGCCCGTCCTCTGGTTTGAGGGCGGGCGGTGCTGTATCTAGAACCTTTCGCCGGTAGGCTCGGCGGACTCAGGGCCCGCCGAGCCTACCGGCGATATGAAGTAGATGATCGGCTCGATGATCCTGCCAGCTTCCACGGTCAGCGCATCGACCAGCACCATGTTCAAGCGTGCTTGCCGTGCGCGGGCATTAGCTGAGCATCAGACGTCGCACGGTACTGCGTATAGCCTCGATCACCTCGTTGACCGGTGCACGGTGCAGATGTTCGGCGCGCAGCAGCAGGTCGATTTGTCGTCCGGAGTTTAGCCCTTTAATGGGTCGTAAAGTCACCGACTCGTCCAGCGATTTGCGCGCCGTATATCGCGGAAGGATTCCTAGGCAGCTACTGGCCTGCACTAGGGCACCGGCGGTGGCATAGTCGTTGACTCGATGCTCAACCACCGGTGCGCTGCCGGCCAGAGCGGCAATAGTTTCCAGCACATCGGCGGGGGAGTAGCCCGCACGGGAGACCACCCAGCGTTCGCCGATCAGCTGTTGCGGGGTCAATTCCTCGAAGGCTGCCAGCGGGTGCTCCCGGTGAATCGCGATGTCCAGTGGTTCGAAGGCCAAGGGGATGACGGTGATCTGGTTTTCAGGCCACGGAGCGGTATGCGGCATGCGGTGGGCGAGGACCAGATCGTAGGCGGAGGTCAATGCCGGAAAGTCCTGCTGGGATACGTCTTCATCCGAGAACCGCAGCGGGGGTAGGCTGCCTTGCGGGTAGGCCAGCAACGGAGCGAAGAGCGTCTGCCCGATAGAGTGGAACCCGGCGATGCGAACGGGGGCATCGCGGTCCTGATCCTGGGTGCGGATTTTTGCTGAAACCTCAGCCAACGTTGAGGCGACCGACGCGGCAGCTGATGCCAATAATTTACCCTCTGCCGTTAACACCAACCTGCGTCCATCCTTTTGAGTCAGCGGAGTCGGGAAGCCGCGTTGCAACTGCGCGAGGTGTTGGGACACCGCCGAAGGCGAGACGTAGAGGGCCTTGGCCACGGCGTTGACGCTACCTAAGTCCGCTAGCTCGCGAAGAATTCGCAACTGATGTAATTCCATGAAGTAAATACTAAATCGTTAGATCAGGAAATCGAAGTTCTTCTAAGGTTTTATCCCGCGGTGTTGGGTGCGACACTTGAAGCAACGCCAAGTCTGTCGTGCGCACCTCGGTGCCCGATCTCAAAGGAACCAGCATGAAAGCTCTATATAAGTCCGGCCCACACGCCGGACTGGAACTCGTTGACCGGCCTGAGCCAGAGACCGGAGCCCATGACGTGAAAATCCGCGTCATGACCGCTGGCATCTGCGGCACCGACCTGCATATTGAAGCCTATGATGAGGCCGCGCAGGCCATGATCAACACACCGCTGGTCCCGGGGCACGAGTTTTACGGCGAAGTCGTGGAGGTTGGATCCTTCGCACACGGCGTTAAAGTCGGAGACCGCGTTTCCGGCGAGGGCCACGTGGTCTGCGGTATCTGCAGAAATTGCCGCGCCGGACGCCCGCACATGTGCATCAACGTCAATTCCGTTGGCGTGCAGCGCGATGGCGCGTTCGCCGAATACGTGGTAATTCCGGCAAGCAATGTGTACATTCACCGCGACGAGCGCATCACCCCGCTGCTCGGCGCAATTTTTGATCCGTTCGGCAATGCGGTACACACCGCGCTGCAGTTCCCCATGGTCGGCGAGGATGTCCTGATCACCGGAGCGGGACCCATCGGTTTGATGGCGGCAGCGGTAGCCCGCCATGCCGGAGCGCGCAACATCGCCATCACCGACGTCTCCGAGCAACGCCTGGAACTGGCCCGCAGCATGGGCGTAAACCTCGCCATCAACGTTTCTAAGCAGCGCGTCGCCGACGCTCAGAAGGAACTGGGCATGCGCGAAGGTTTCGACTTCGGCATGGAAATGTCGGGGCACAAGACCGCATTGCCAGAAATGATCGAAAACATGAACCACGGCGGCAAGATCAGCATGCTGGGACTTCCCAGCGAATCGATCGACATCAACTGGGGCAAGGTTGTCACCCACATGCTCACCTTGAAGGGGATCTATGGGCGCGAAATGTTTGAAACTTGGTACGCCATGAGCGCCATGCTCACCACCTCGGACGTTTTGCGCGAACGCGTAGCTTCGGTAGTTACCGACTTCATCCCTGCCACCGAATGGCAGGACGGATTCACCGCCGCACGCGGTGGGCACGGCGGCAAGGTTGTTTTGGACTGGACAGTTTTCTAGGAGATATGACATGTACACAGATATGAAAAACCAGCTGTCCACGGAACTGGAACAGCTTAAAGAAGCAGGACTTTTTAAAGCAGAACGCCACATCGATTCGGCGCAGTCCGCGTCTATTATGGCCGGTTCCTTGGGCAGTGAAGCTCGCCGAGTGCTGAACTTCTGCGCGAATAACTACCTGGGCCTAGCCGATGATGCCCGCATCATCGACGCGGCAAAAAATGCTATGGACGAGCGTGGCTTCGGCATGGCCTCGGTCCGCTTCATCTGCGGCACCCAGGATCTGCACTTAGAACTTGAATCCAAGCTCTCGGCCTTCCTAGGAACTGAAGACACGATCCTGTTCTCCAGCTGCTTCGACGCCAATGGTGGCGTCTTTGAGTCCTTGTTCGGCAAGGAAGACGCGATCATCTCCGATGCGCTGAACCATGCCTCGATCATTGATGGCATTCGGTTGTCCAAGGCAGCGCGTTTCCGCTATGCCAACCAGGACATGGCAGATCTGGAAACCCAGTTGCAAGCAGTTGCGGCGTCAAATGATGGGGCAGGCGCTCGCCGAACCATCATCGTCACCGACGGTGTGTTCTCCATGGACGGCTTCTTGGCACCTTTGGAAGCTATCTGCGATCTGGCTGACAAGTATGGCGCACTGGTCATGGTGGATGATTCCCACGCAGTGGGCTTCATGGGCGCAACCGGCGCCGGCACCCCGGAGCACGCAGGGGTTTCGGACCGGGTGGACATCTACACCGGCACCTTCGGCAAGGCCTTGGGCGGCGCTTCGGGCGGCTACGTATCCGGCCGCGGGGAAATTGTTGCGATGCTGCGCCAGAAGGCCCGCCCGTACCTGTTCTCCAACTCGCTGGCGCCATCGATCGTGGCTGCTACGTTGAAGGCGCTGGATCTGGTTGTTGATTCCGGGGACCTGCGCGAGAAGCTCTTCGAGAACGCAGCGCACTTCCGCCGCCGCATGAACGAAGAAGGCTTTGAATTGCTCGAAGGCGAGCATGCCATCATTCCAGTGATGTTCGGCGATGCGGTCAAGGCCGCAGAAGTTGCAGGCAAGATGCTGGAGCAGGGCGTCTTCGTGACCGCCTTCAGCTTCCCTGTGGTGCCAAAGGGTGCCGCGCGTATCCGAGTCCAGCTTTCTGCTGCGCATTCGGCTGAGGATATCGAAGCCTGCGTGCAGGCATTCGTAGCCAGCCGGTAGCCGGCATTTGCACAGCTGTTGACAGTGCGCCCGTTCACTGACGTGTTTCAATAGAAGCTACGTAACTGCATGTTGAAGCGGAGGACAAATGGCTACAAGAGATGATGTTGCACGCCTTGCCGGCGTATCTCCCAGTACCGTTTCCTACGTGATCAGTGGACGGCGCACCATCTCAGAAGCGACCAAGACCAGGGTTTTGGCCGCCATGCGGGACTTGAATTACACCCCGAACGCTTTTGCTCAGGGGCTGGCGGGTGCACGTCGCGGCATCCTTGCATTGCATTTTCCAACCAGTGTTGACGGCTACTCATCCACTGAGTTCGAGTATGTCACTGCGGCCATGGAGCGGGCTCGTGCCCTGGGCTATCACATGCTGCTCTGGTCCAACCCGATGACCGACGTCATGGGCATGGAAAGCCTTGTTGCCCAGAAATTAGTGGCCGGAGTGCTGCTCATGGAGGTTTCAATTTCTGATCCGCGCTTTGATGTTCTGCGTCGCGCCAAAATTCCTTTCGCTTCCATTGGCCGGCCCGATGACAGCGATGACGTGATTTATGTTGACAATGATTTCGCTGAAGCAGGACGCCTAGCAATAGAGCATCTGGCCGGATTGGGTCACCGATCCATCATGTACATCAATGTTTCGCAACAAGATCAGGCCGCTGGCAATGGCCCGGCAATCCGTACCGCACGAGCCATCACCGAATCAGCGCAGGCACAGAATATGTCAATTGTTGAGATGCCCGTGGAGAATAACGCCCGCGGTGGCCGGCAAGCCTTGGACGGCTACCTGAAATTCAACCCGCGCCCGAGTGCGGTGGTAGGACTCAAAGAGTTCGCCACTGCTGGTTTCCTGAATGCTGCAGGAATGGCTGGCTTGTCGATTCCAGCGGACGTCTCGGTTGTCGCTTTGGGAATCGGTGACCGTTCGGCAGAAATGGTTTCGCCTGCGCTGACCACGGTGGCACCTTCCGGTGAAGTTATTGCCCACACCGCGGTTGACGCGCTGGTGGAACAGATCGAAGGCCGATCCAGCGACGTCATTCAACAGCTCTTCACTCCCGTCATGGTGATCAGGGAAAGTTCTGGAATAGCTCCCGCTTAGCCCCCTCTTGAGGATTTTCTCCGGGTCTCGTGCGCTCGGCAGTTGACGCGCGTCGATGATCTGCGTCACTATGGAGGGGATCAGTCGTGCCAAGCTGGAACTTCCCGCAGGGTACAACTCAAAAGTGGAAGGCATCATGAAGAAAACAAAACGTGGGTTGAAGCTCGTTCCCGCTCTTTCCGTGGCCTCAATCGGTTTGCTGCTGGCCGGTTGCTCCGGGGGAGCAGATCCCAATGATCCCAATGCCCAAGGCGGGGAGACCCAAGTTGCCGAATCCGACGGAGTAGTGGATGTCTACGGACCAGTCACTGGCACCGAAGCTGAGCTGCTCGAGAAGTCCTGGGCCGACTGGTCTGAAGAGAACGGCATCAAGATCCGCTACACCGGCGACAAGAACTTCGAATCCCAGTTGGGCATCAAGGTCCAGGGCGGAGATACGCCTGACCTAGCAGTCTTCCCTCAGCCAGGTTTGCTGGAAGCTACCGTAGCTTCGGGCAAGGTGCAGAAACTTCCTGAAGGCGCCCAAGCTGAAGTGGGGAAGAACTGGTCTGAGGACTGGCAGAACTACGGCAAGGTGGACGGCGTCCAGTATGGTGCTCCGCTGATGGCCAGCGTCAAGGGCTACATCTGGTATTCGCCCAAGCAGTTCGAGGAATGGGGCGTCAGCGTTCCCAAGACTTGGGACGAAATGACCGCGCTGGGAACCGAAATTACCAAGAAGACCGATGAGCCTGCCTGGTGTGCAGGATTTGCCTCGGGCGAAGCATCGGGTTGGCCAGGCACTGACTGGATTGAGGACGCTGTCCTGCGCCAGTCGGGTACCGAAGCCTATGACAAATGGGTGTCCGGAGAACTGGAATTCACCTCGCCAGAAATCACCAGCGCATTTGATTCAGTTGGCGAGATCTTGCTGGATCCAAAGCAGGTCAACGCAGGCTATGGAGATGTAAAGTCCATTAATGCCACCGCGTTTGGTGACATCGGCACCGCAGTTGCCAAGGGCACTTGCCCGCTGACCCACCAGGCTTCATTCCTCGAAGGCTTCATCCTTGATGCCAAGAACGCAGACGGTGAAACACCTACGGTAGCTCCTGACGGAGATGTCTGGGCATTCATCGCACCACAATTCAACGAGGGTGATCCAACTTCGGTTGTCGGCGGTGGCGAATTCGTCGCGGCCTTCTCGAACGACGAAGACACTGCGAAGGTGCAGGAATACCTGGCCAGTGCAGACTGGGCCAATAGCCGAGTTAAGCTCGGTGGCGTGATCTCGGCAAACTCCGGCCTTGATCCAGAAAATGCCAGCAGTGATCTGCTGCGCTCTGCGGTGGAACTGCTGCAGGATCCAAGCACCACTTTCCGTTTCGACGGATCTGACCTGATGCCAAAGAGCGTCGGTGCCGATTCCTTCTGGAAGGGAATTGTGGACTGGATCGATGGGAAGCCCACCAATGAAGTTCTAGAGAACATCCAAGCCGGTTACGACTCTTAGTCACCAGTGAATAAGTGGGGGAGGCCGGTTCAACCGGCCTTCTCCAGCTTTAAAGGAGATATGACTCGTGTCTGATTTTTTCCAGTGGCTTGCCGGCTTGTCACCGCTTCTTCAAATACCGGTAATTTTGCTTTCCTTTGCCGTGGTGATCGGCCTGGTACTTGCGTTCGTTGAGGTTTCTACGAACCGTGGACGTGGCTTCGCAATTCTTCGTTTGCTCGCCTCCGTGCTCGTTCCTGTAGTAATACTCTTATTGCTCGGGCTATATGCCTCGGTCATGTGGGTCGCCGCAGTGGCTGCCGTTCTCGGTCTTGCCGTGTATTTCTATGACCGCCGCTCACGGTCGGGGGCCGGCACTTTTCTTCAGCTAACAGGATTCCTGGCCCCGGCCATGATCTTGCTGGCAATAGGGCTGATTTACCCAACCATCCGAACAGCAATTAGTGCTTTCATGACCAACGACGGCTCCGGATTTGCCGGGCTGGCGAACTTCGCCTGGGTCTTTGCCAGCCCCGATGGCTTGACCGCCCTGCTCAATACGCTGGTCTGGGTCTTGGTAGCCCCGGTGGTTTCAACGATTATCGGCTTGGCCTACGCCGCCTTCATCGACAAGAGCCGTGGTGAGAAGTTCTTCAAGCTGCTCGTTTTCATGCCGATGGCAATTTCATTTGTTGGCGCGTCGATCATCTTCAAATTCTTCTATGATGCGCGGCAAGGCGAACAAATTGGCGTATTGAACGCAATCATCACCGCCTTCGGGGCGAAACCGGTGGACTGGCTAGGACTGGAACCATGGAACACCCTGTTCCTGGTCATCATCCTGATCTGGACCCAAGCTGGCTTCGCCATGGTGATTCTGTCCGCGGCAATTAAAGCGGTCCCTGCCGAACAGCTTGAAGCAGCTGCCTTGGACGGCACCACCCCGTGGCAGAGCTTCATGAATGTCACGCTGCCGGGAATCCGCTCATCGGTCATCGTTGTGCTGACCACCATTTCCATTGCTTCGCTGAAGGTCTATGACATCGTGTCCTCCATGACCGGTGGACGCTCCGAGACCACGGTTCTGGCCTACGAAATGGTCCGGCAGTTCCAGCTGGGCAGCCGCACCGGTTACAGCTCCGCATTGGCAGTAGTCCTGTTTGTCCTGGTGCTTCCGATCATCATCTACAACGTTCGCCAGCAAAAGAAACAAGGAGGCACTCGATGAGTACGGTCAGTGATTCCTCGCGCCGCTTGCTTAAAGCCACCGAAAAAACCGGCGGGAAACTGCGCAAGGCCAGTTCGTCTCGAATTGCCACGGCCGCTGCGTTCCTTATCGCCGCGATCTGGACCATCCCGACATTTGGGCTTTTTGTCTCCTCATTCCGTGAAGCCAACGACATCAAAACCACTGGCTGGTGGACTGCCCTGTCCAACCCGTCATTTACGCTGGAGAACTACGCGCAAGCGTTCGTCTCGGGCGACAGCTTGCCGCTGTCCAAGGCGTTCTTGAACTCCTTGGTCATTACGATCCCGGCTGCCATCATCCCGATCATCATTGCCAGCTTGGCGGCCTACGCTTTTGCCTGGATCAATTTCAAAGGGCGCAACACTCTATTCATCTTGGTCTTTGCATTGCAGATTGTCCCGATCCAGATGGCGCTGGTTCCACTGCTGCAGATGTTTTCCGATGGCGTGAAAATCGGTGGGTTGTATATCCTTCCCGGGCTAGGCGTTAATGGGCTCGACGGGGCCTATGCCAAGGTTTGGATTGCCCATACGATTTTCGCCTTGCCTCTGGCGATCTTCATGCTGCATAACTTCATTTCGGAAATCCCGGAAGAAGTCATTGAAGCTGCACGAGTAGACGGTGCCGGGCACGGAACTATATTCACTCGTATCGTCCTTCCGCTGGCGACACCTGCCATCGCGTCGTTTGGAATTTTCCAATTCCTCTGGGTATGGAATGACTTGCTGGTGGCCACGGTCTTCACCTCCGGTGGGGAACTTCCGATTACCAAGGCGCTTCAAGACCTCTCAGGTTCTTATGGCCAATCGTGGGAGCTGCTCACAGCCGGAGCGTTCATCTCGATGATCATTCCGCTGGTTGTCTTCTTCGCACTGCAACGATTCTTCGTGCGAGGTTTGCTGGCAGGAGCCAGCAAGGGCTAAGTCGAGCTCGTTCCAGAACCAGAGGGTGTCCGTCTGAAATCTCAGACGGACACCCTCTGGTTCTCTGTTCCCAAGCCATGAATCCTAGGTAGGCTCATGCCTAAAGGACCAGCAACACCACGAAGGCGGAATTCTCATGGCAACCCTGTTGCTTACCAACATTGGACAGCTGACTACGGTTGACCAAAACGCCCGGGTGCTGGAACACGCCGCGGTGCTGATCCAAGACAGCCTGATCGCATGGGTCGGTGACATGGGCCAGGCACCGCAAGCCGATGAATCGATTGATCTCGGCGGGCGTGCGGTTTTGCCCGGCTGGGTTGACTCCCACAGCCACCTAATTTTCGGGGGCGACCGGGCCGAAGAATTCGTGGCACGCATGGCCGGGCAGTCGTATGCCGCCGGCGGCATCGCGGTCACCACTTCAGCTACCAGCCAGCTTTCCGATAACGAGCTGAGCGAAGCTGTGGCTGCACGCCGGGCGGAAGCTCTGGCAATGGGCACCACATGGATGGAAACCAAGACCGGTTACGGCCTGGCAGTGGATGAAGAGACCCGGCATTCGGTGCTGGGCAAACCGCTGGTTGATTCCTTGACCTTCCTCGGTGCGCACTTGGTACCTGCAGGATGGGATGCCGATGAGTACACGGAGTTGGTAACTGGCCCGATGCTGGATGCCGTGGCAGATAACGTTGACTTCGTCGATGTCTTCTGCGAACGCGGAGCTTTCACTGAAGAACAATCTCGCCGGGTCCTGGAAGCGGCAAGGGCAAAGGGACTGGCGACCAAGGTCCACGGAAACCAGCTGGGTCCTGGCCCAGGAGTGCAGCTGGCAGTGGAGTTCGGCAGCCACTCTGTAGACCACGTGAATTATCTGGAGGAAGAGGACATCCAGGCGCTCGCCGGAAGCTGGGCCGGCTGGGACTCAGCCACACGGACAGGAACTCCGGGCACGGTAGCAACCTGCTTGCCCGCCTGCGACCTGTCTACGCGACAGCCGCTTGCACCGGGCCGCGAACTGCTTGATGCAGGTGTGCGAATCGCTTTGGCCAGCAACTGCAATCCGGGTACCAGCTACACGAGCAATATGAACTTCTGCGTGGCTACCGCAGTGCTCCAAATGAACCTGTCGCTGGCTGAGGCAATCGAAGCGGCAACCTACGGCGGCGCCTTGGCCCTCGGAGTTGCCGGCCAAACCGGTTCCATCGAGGTAGGCAAACGTGCTGATCTGCATGTGCTTGACGCTCCGGTTGCTGCGCATCTGGCATACCGTCCCGGAATGAACCTGACCCACAGCGTATATCGGGCCGGCAAAGCAATCTAGCGGTTTGCCGCAGGCCACCGAGAACCGTGCTGCACCGGACACTATGCTCGGGGATTCCCGCCGGCGAGTGAGGAAGCCGATGAAATGGTAGCCGCCATTTCGACTCTCACTGTCCATGAGACTAGGACGGCAATACGAATATTCCGTCTGGGCTCGGGAACCCGGAACGCTGCTTGATGTGCGCGTAGACGCTGACCGACCACGGGGAATCTGACTGGTAGGGAGATAAATGCCAGTCGGAGAATCGTTGCATCAGTTGCAGCGAAGTACCTTGGCGAAGCTCGTCCTGGTCTGCTGACCCGCCTTTGGTATGGCTGGTGGTGCCGATAATGAGCACGCCCGAAGAACTGCGCACCTGATCGGCCAAACTGAAAATTCCACGTAGCTGTTCGCGTGGGATGAATGCCGGAACATTGCCGGCCAGCAAAATGGCGTCGTACTGTTCGGGCAGGCCATGGCTGCGCAAAGAGGCGCTCTCCAGCTGATTCGCTGACAGCTGCCTGAACCAGGTCCCGTCGAATAGCTCTGCAGCTACCTCCAGGACTTGGGGTGTGGGGTCTATGCCGTAGGCATGGTGTCCCATGCGGCGCAGCGCATTGACCGTATTGCCCACGCCGCAGCCGATGTCCAGAACCTGTGATTCACGGTGGCATAGCATGTCAGTGAATCGGGCGACTACTTCCAAATCAGTACCGTCCAGAGTCAGCGCTCGCATCTTGGCCGCATATGCATCGTAGTTCGTGCCCATCTCCACAGTCTTGCATGAGCACAAGGCGTGAGCGACTTGTTTGCGCTTGTTGGCTGAAAATATGGCTCCGGATTAGGCATCCATGATAAACAAGACCTATGGCTAATACTGCTTTTAAGGGAACTCCCGTACAGACCATTGGTGAACTGCCAGCCGTAGGCTCGCAGGCTCCAGCATTCACCCTCACCGACACCGGCCTTGCAGATGTCACCAGCGAGTCGCTGGCTGGCCGCCGCGTAGTCCTGAACATCTTCCCATCAGTTGATACCGGTGTCTGCGCTGCCAGCGTTCGCCGTTTCAACGAACTGGCTGCCGGCCTGGAAAACACCACCGTAGTGTGCGTTTCCGCTGACCTGCCATTCGCCTTGGGCCGCTTCTGCGGTGCAGAGAACATCGAAAATGTGACCGCTGCTTCCGTGTTCCGCTCGGACTTTGGCTCGGACTACGGCGTGACCCAGGTAGATGGGCCACTAGCGGGCCTCTTGGAACGTTCCGTCGTCGTCTTGGACGAGACCGGCAAGGTCGTTTACACCCAGATCGTTCCGGAAATCACCACCGAGCCAGATTACGATGCTGCAATTGCAGCTCTGAGCTAGTCGCTTGTTCGCATCGATAATGATGCGCAGAAAATGCCCACCCGTGCTCGGGTGGGCATTTTGCGTCTAAACAATAAATGGGGTCAATGACTACCGTTTGCTCCACGCATACTTCGGCAGACGTTTATGATCAGAATCGGACGTAAAACATCGAATGAGATCTCGCTTATTCGGCGAGTTGCGGGTTTGGCTGATTGGTTAAGCAGTCTTACTAGCTTTTAGGAAGTGAGTAGGGGCGATCGAAACCGATAAATCTCGCCCCTGCAATTCATTAACGATGAAGCTTAGCGAGCTTGAAAAGCCGTTGACATCAATCTGTTCCTGAACAGTCCCACCTTCAGGAGTGCAAATGACTTTGATCTTTCCCTGATCCTGGTGCTTGTCATCCTGCCATACCACGGTGGACGAGGTGTCTTCGCCTTTGCATCGAAGTACCGCCGAATATTGGCCACCATTCAGTGGAATTCCAACTGAGACAGTTTGGATCTTTTCTTCGATGGTCGTTTTGGTCGCCGCAATTTCATTTTTTTGCATCGGCACTAGCGACGGTCCTGTTGATGGTGTGGAGATTTCTGATTTGCCAACGGAGCAACCTGTGAATGAGAGGGCAAGTGCAACGATTGTTGCGAAAATTAGAGTGCTTTTTGATCTCAAGATTAATTCCTTGTTAGGCAGCAACTACTCGGAACTGGATTCCCGTAGGAGAAATTGCAGTCCCTGATCCGCTCGAAGTTTTGAATCCCGCAGTGTACTGCCGCCATTTGAAGATGTAGAAAGTGCTTTGTGGGCGAGCAACATACATTTGACGTGAGTTCATTTTAGACGACGCGGAAGACAAAATTGTAGTTAGCGAGCTTTGGACCGTGAAGTTCGTATTTGCGTTGAATGCTTTGATGCCCACACCTCCACCTGCAGACAAGCTAGCTGAGGCGGTGACTGAACGCGACAAATTGCCTTTCCCGCCTTTTCCTCCGATGCCACAGGACGACTCACTCGCACTCTTTTTGTTCAGCTTGCTGGTGGTCTCAACTTCAGGTTGTCGCAGGTTAGTCATGAGGCTCCTCAGCACGCGCACAGTCAGATCAGCCTATGATCGAAAATGTGAACGCTGAACAAATTGAGCAGACAGCAACCCGCAAAACTCTCAGGTTTGAGATCATCTTGGTTCTAGCCCTGTCTTTGGGGCAGAGCGCGGTGTATTCACTGATTAGTTTCGCCGACAAGGTGAGCCGTGCGCCGTTGCGCGACCAGACCACGTCGATGAATAATCCGTTAAACACGCGCGAATACTTCGACCTGTCCTATCAGTTGCTGGATATTTTCTTCGCACTGATCCCGGTTCTTCTCGCACTGTATTTGATGCACCGCACCCTGGACCGAAGCGTGAAGGATGTAGGGTTCGACTTCCGCCGTCCGGGTAAAGATCTGTTACTTGGGGCCGGATTGTTTCTTGCCATGGGCCTTGGAACCCTGGGCGTATATGCCGCAGGCCGTGCCTTGGGAGTAACCACCGCGTTGTCCACGGCTAATCTTGGTGACTATTGGTGGAGCGTGCCGGTGCTGCTGCTTTCTGCCGTACGCCACGCGGTGCTTGAAGAAGTGATCATGCTCGGTTTCCTGTTTACCTACGGTAAGAAGCTGAACCTGGGACCGTGGACGCTGATTCTCGGATCTGCGCTGATCCGCGGTAGCTACCACCTCTACCAAGGCGTCGGCCCGATGCTGGGAAACATAGCCATGGGTGTGATTTTCGGTTGGATTTACCAGAAATATGGGCGAGTGATGCCGTTGGTGATCGCGCACTTCTTGTTGGACGCAGTGGGATTTGTCGGGTTCATGCTCTTCGGCCCCGCTATCGGTATCGGAGGCTAACCCCACAACGGCAAGCATTGCGCAATGGCAATAAACGACGTTTTCAACGGTACGTTTTACTTATGCAAATCAGTGAACTCAAACTGACCGAAATAGGCGAAGCAACAGCCCTGTGGCGGAGCGTCGAGCTTACGCGGCCATGGAATGATCCGGAGGCAGATGCACGTAAAACACTGGAGAATCAGAGCTCTACGATTCTTGCGGGACCTCATGAGCAAAGACTGGTAGCTACAGCCATGGTTGGGTTCGACGGACACCGAGGCTGGCTATATTACGTGGCGGTCCAACCCGGCATGCAGGGCCAGGGGTTTGGACAGGAGATTATGGGGGCAGCGTCGCGTTGGCTTGCTGAACAAGGGGTGCCCAAAGTACAGCTCATGGTGCGTACCGAGAACACTGATGTGATCGGATTTTACGAGCGGCTAGGCTACGAAGCTCAAGAAGTGGTGGTCCTAGGCAAAAGGCTTGGATAGTTGGAACGACAAAGGGTAGGCGAGGACGTTGCCGTCCGCACCTACCCTTTATTTCGACGTTCTTTGTTATAGCGTGACCAAACCATTGTCGGTTTCAAAGGTGACCGACAAGATGCCCGGAGTGCCGTTGGGTGCTTCGTATTCCATGCTCACCGCGCCAAGATTGACGTTCTCTGGCTGGCCTAGCCAGTCTAGGACGCGGTCGCGGGAACCAGCGATAGTGATGCTTTGAATCGCACCTACAGGCTCTAGAGCCTTCGAAGGGTGCAGATCCTCCGTTCCTGCGTCCCAGCGAAGCAAATACGGAACCTGCGGATCAGCGATGAGCCCCTTGATTCCAACTTGCTGCCAGGTGAGTTCGCGGCCGTCTGGGAACTTGCGGTTTCCCGGAACAGATTTACGTCCCAGCCGCTCTTCGGCGCTGGAGAGGTCTTCAACGGAAACGCACCATCCCATCCAGCCGCCGCCAAGCTCGGAGCGGGCTCGTACTGCCTGCCCAAACGGTGCTTTGTCGCTGGAAGGGTGGTTTAGAACTTCAACAACTTCTAGGTACTGGTTGTGCTTGAGCGGGAAAATTACATTCCGCGTTCCAAAACGCGGATGTACGCCCCCCTTGACGAATTCCAGGCCCAAAGCCTTGGAGATTCTTTCGGCGGTTGGCATGAGCCCATCGGGGCCACATGCGTAACTAACGTGATCTAGCCTCATCATGTGCCCCATCATGTCACTATGTGATCTCAGTCTCGACTTAGGCGACCCTAAGTGGTAATGGTGGGATCGAACAGTCTGCATAAATTTCTTCATTAAAGATCTATATGACCGATTGAGTCACGTTAAGCTATCTCATATTGCCAAATTCTTCGGCTATCGGGCAGACTTGAGTCAGGTCATGAGTCCCAGTAACAAGCCCCGGCTTACTGGGCGGCAACCCTCCGCCGCGGTGGGGTGCCCCGGGTGAAGACCTGGCCCTCGACGCACCAAGCGTTGAGGACAAGCGCGGGTTACCCCCTTCGAAAGCTCCTCGACGAGGAATTTGCCGTCGGTGTGTTTTTGAGTGGTGTACCCCCATAGTCGACAAACAATATGGAGGAAACCATGAGTAACAACTGGTCTTTTGAAACACGTCAGATCCATTCCGGGCAGCAACCAGATCCGGTCACCGGTGCGCGTGCCCTGCCGATTTTCCAAACCACGTCTTTTGTTTTCCCGAACGCCGAGAGCGCCGCGGCTCGCTTCGCACTGCAGGAGCTGGAGCCGATTTACACCCGTATCGGTAATCCAACGCAGGAAGCGGTCGAAAACCGTATCGCGGATCTTGAAGGCGGCGTCGGCGCACTGCTGGTCGCCTCGGGGCAGGCAGCAACCACCCTCGCAATTCTCAACTTGGCTCAGTCTGGAGACCACTTGGTGGCCAGCCCGAGCCTCTACGGTGGAACGCAGAACCTGCTCAAGCACACGCTGCGCAAGCTCGGTATCGAGGTCACCTTCGTGGCGGATCCAGACAACTTGGATCAGTGGCGTGCAGCGGTGAAGCCAAATACCAAGGCCTTCTTCGGTGAAGTCGTCTCCAACCCGCGCCAAGACATTTTGGACATCGAGGGAGTCTCACAGATTGCCCATGAGGTCGGGGTTCCACTGCTGGTTGATAACACCTTGGCAACCCCATATCTGATCCGCCCCATCGAGTGGGGCGCGGATATCGTCATCCACTCGGCCACCAAGTACCTCGGTGGTCACGGCACCGCCATTGCCGGCGTAATCGTGGACTCGGGCAAATTTGATTTTGCGAAGGATCCGGAACGTTTCCCGGACTTCAACACCCCCGATGAGTCCTACAACGGTTTGGTGTTCGCCCGCGATCTGGGCGTTGATGGCATCCTTGGTGCCAATCTTGCCTACATTCTGAAGGCTCGCGTGCAGTTGCTCCGCGATCTGGGCGCGGCTGTCGCACCGTTTAATGCTTTCCTTATTGCTCAAGGTCTGGAGACTTTGTCTCTGCGTATCGAGCGTCACGTGCAAAACGCGAAGGAAGTAGCCGTCTGGCTTGAAAGCCAGGAGCAGGTTGAAAAGGTCGCTTACGCTGGCCTGCCTTCCTCGCCGTGGTTTGAACGCGGACAGAAGTACTCGGCAAACGGTGTCGGCGCGATTATTGCCTTCGATATTGCTGGTGGACTCGAAGCTGGCAAGGCTTTTGTGGATGCGCTGGAGCTGCATTCACATGTGGCCAACCTCGGTGACGTTCGTTCGCTCGTCATCCACCCGGCGTCGACCACCCACGCGCAATTGACCGAAGACGAACGTCTGGCCGCCGGTGTGCGTCCGGGCCTCGTTCGGTTGAGTGTGGGACTTGAAAACATCAAGGATATTCTCGCTGATCTGCAACTTGGTTTTGCTGCCACTAAGCAGCTCTCTCACCAGGAATTGCAGGAAACCCTTTAGGCATGGCATCCATAGTGACTACCGAAGAAACTCTGCCATCGCAGGAACTTACCGACGGGCAAGACGGCATTTTGCGTCGTGCGTTCGTGGGGGAGTACACCTTCGAAACCGGTGGCTACCTACCGCAGATCGAGTTGGCCTACGAAACATGGGGCCAGCTTAACGCGGAGGGGACCAACGCGGTGCTGGTGAAGCACGCGTTGACCGGTGATGCGCACGTATCGCGCGGAGATTCGCAGACCCCGGGCTGGTGGGAAGATTTTGTCGGCCCCGGGCTAACTGTTGATACCGACAAGTATTTTGTCGTGGCCATCAACATCATCGGTGGTTGCAATGGGTCCACCGGACCTAGTTCGCCAGATGAGCACGGCAACGCCTGGGGTTCACGCTTCCCCTTTATTACCATCAAGGATTCCGTGCGCCTCGAAGCGCGGTTGGCCGACCTGCTCGGGGTGCACTCCTGGCATACGGTCATCGGCGGTTCCATGGGTGGGGCACGAGCCCTTGAATGGGCGGTTGAATTCCCGCAACGCGTAAAGAACGTGGTGGTGATGGCCTCCACGGCGCAAGCCACGGCAGAACAGATCGCTTTTGCGCAGGTGCAGACCGAGGCCATTCGCCTCGATCCCAACTTTGCGCAGGGCGACTACTATGCCAACGGAGTGCGCCCGGATGCCGGATTGGGCCTGGCTCGACGCCTGGCGCATATTACCTATCGTTCGGAGGCTGAGCTTGAAGCGCGGTTTGCGCGTAATGCGCAGACCGGCGAACAGCCGTTTGTTACAACACGCGGCCCACGCGGCCGATACCAGGTGGAAAGCTATCTTGATCACCAGGCGACCAAGCTGGTTCATCGTTTTGACGCGAATAGCTACCTGGTGCTCACCGAGGCTTTGATGAGCCATGACGTGGCGCGCGGTTACGAATCGCTCACGGTTGCGCTGGCTCGACTGGAGAAGGTGAATGTGGTGGTCGCCGCGGTCAACAGCGACCGGTTGTACTTCCCGGCGCAGTCTGAACTGCTCGCCGCCTCGTTGCCGAAGCCTAAGCCGGTGCATTACATCGATTCACCGATTGGACATGACGGTTTCCTGACGGACGCCAAGCAACTTGGACCGGTACTGACCGCCCTAGTCTTTGATGACTAAGGGCTAAAAACTAAGCAGTCATATACATTTGGGACGTGGATTTTCGCACCAGTAATCGGTGCAACAAACCACGTCCCATTTGTTTTGTGTCTTTATTTTTGTCCGGGAGCGCTATCTCCAGCACCCAGCGAGGCATTCGGCGGCTGCACGGCGAAGGGCGTGGGAAGCGGTCTTTTTGCGCTAACTCCATCACCGGAAGACTGGTGGCGAATCCTGCGCAGGATCCACGGACCAAAGTACTCGCGAGCCCATTGCAGGTCTTCAATTCGTGCTTCGCGCCAGCTTCGGGTTGCGTGTTCTAATTGCGCGTCCATGACGCGTTCGTGGGGAACGTTCAGTGCATCGAGCACCATTGCGGAGATCACTTGGTGGCCCGCGGGGGAAAAGTGCAAGCGATCCGGATCCCACATTTGTGTTTGGCGCAGCTCGCTCAATGCCCAGAGATCTCCCACGACTGCGTCATGACGTTGGGCGATGGCACGGACGTTTTCGTTGTAAATTGCGACCTTGCCACGAATCCCACCAAGTACCGGGGTGTCGCGAATGTCCGGGCCGGTCAGTAAAACAATGGTGGCCCCAGTGCCACTTAACTCATTGATGGCGCCATCTAGCTTTTCGGCGATTTTATCCGGGTCGCCGCCGGGCCGGATGACATCATTTCCGCCCGCGCAAATGCTGATCAAATCCGGTTTAAGCGCGATTGCTGGTTCAAGCTGTTCTGCAACTATTTGATTGATTAGCCGTCCGCGGATGGCTAAGTTTGCATAGGCGAAATCCGGAACGGTGGTACTTAATTGCTGGGCGACGCGGTCAGCCCACCCACGATGTCTTCCCGGATTGTGCGGATCGGGGTCACCTATTCCCTCTGTAAAAGAATCTCCGAGCGCAACGTAACGCCGCCATGGATGATGTACTTCTTGGGGTGGGGCTGCCGGGCCGGAGATTGGGTTTTCAGACACTCCTACATTGTTACTCTTGGGTAACTTTATGTCAACGGATGAGAACAATTAATCGCGCAGCGCTTGGCTTCGCGCTTGCGTATATTCTTCGCGAGAAATGATTCCGCGTGTAAGCAGATCGTCTAGCTCGGATAGTTTCTGTTCCGTAGTTTTCTTCGGAGCTAGCATCTGCGAGCGAGCCAACCGGGTGGCGACGTCTGTCTGTAGGGTGAATGGATCAAATCCCGCTTTTCTGGTTGCCTTGTAATTTCGAACTGCGATGTAAATGATGAAGCCCACGAAAAGGATAAAGAGCACGGCAAATATTCCCGTTAGTAACGGAATAGCGCTAAAGGTCGTTTCCACGAAAGTTGAACCACCCAGTGGGTCTTCGTCGATGAAACCGAAATCCTGCAATTCATTAGAATCGATCAGCTGTGTTATATCCATCTCGTCCATGAGTCCCGTAATTCTGCGAGTTGGCCCCTGTCGACCACAAAGATCTATGACCGCTGGTGCTGCGTATTTGAATAATTATCACTAGTCAAACATGTTTATGAACAGAATGTAAGATGATTTTTGAAGTTTACGCTATTGCAACAAAAGACTTGTGACCACTATTGCGGATCAAAGTGCGCAAGATTCTGGTTGACTTGTTGGGTGAACGAAAAAACTTGGAATCCTACAGTTATCTGGTCTCGTCCCGAGGAAGAACGGGCGGGTACACCGTTGCTCGTGCTCTTGCACGGCTACCTATCCAATGAAGAAGACCTCATGGGGTTGGCTCCTATGCTGCCTAAGGAATTCACGATTGTCTCCGTGCGTGCACCTCAAGCACTGGGGCCGGGTTTCACCTGGTTCCCACTGATGCAAGATCTGGATTACTCCTTTAATGAAGTGAAATCAGCAATCACGGATTTGTGGAGTTGGCTAGAGCCAATTAGCAAGCAACATTCCTCGGTGAGCTTGCTTGGGTTCTCTATGGGCATGGCCGTGGCAACTTCGTTGCTGCGTTATCAGCCGGAGGCCATCAAAACCGTCGTGGGACTCTCCGGTTTTGCCGTTCCCGAAGAAGGAACAGGCTTCTTTAACGACGAAAAGCTTCGCCAGCTGCGCAAGCCACTTTTCTGGGGACGCGATCAAGAAGATCCGGTGATTACGGCGGAAAAAGTTGAGTACACCCATGGATGGGCAACCACCGACGTTCATCTCACCAAGGTGCTCTACTCAAATATGTTGCACTCGGTCAATGCGCAGGAGATGGCTCACGTACATGAATTTCTCAGCGCCGTGGTCCTGAAAACCGAGGCCGAGCAAGAAGTTTAATCTTACAAAAACTTGTGGCGGTGTCTCCAATAAAACAAGACACCGCCACAAGCGCAGAATATAAATTGAACTACGCGGTTTCGACAACTACCGATTCGCCGCGTACGGAGATCGTGTCTCCATTGCGCATCTGGGCACCGCGGCGAGTTTCGATCTTGCCGTTAACCAGTACCTGACCGTCTTCGATCAACTGTTTGGCGTGAATTCCGTCTTCGGCTAAGGACGCCAGCTTCAGTAGCTGTCCTAGGCGAATCGATTCGTCACGGATCTGAATGGGGAATACCTCGGAGTTTGCCATGGTTCCATCATCTCGCATCGAGGAGGGACTGTGAATGCTTTTCAGCCACGCACCGGCTTTTGTGGCGGATCAAACACAGTACAGACGGTGCTGAGTCACCCGAGAAGGGTGCGCCCCACGAGATGGACGCGATAGGCTTAAGCGGTATGTGTTTCCTACGGACCGCAACCAGCGGCCTCGTACTTTCTTTTGGAGTTGAAGATGGCGCCACAGTCCAAGCTTGATCAGGTTATTTCCCTCGCGAAACGTCGCGGATTCGTTTTTCAGGCTGGTGAAATTTACGGTGGTTCCCGTTCCGCATGGGATTACGGGCCACTAGGCACCGAGCTGAAAGAAAACATCAAGCGCGAATGGTGGCAGTCCTTTGTGCGTGGGCGCGAAGATATGGTGGGACTGGACTCGTCCATCATCCTGCCTAAGGCAGTATGGGAAGCCTCCGGCCACGTGAAGACCTTCACCGATCCGCTGGTCGAGTGCACCCAGTGCCACAAGCGCCACCGCGAGGATCACCTCATCGAGGCATTCGTTGCGAAGAAGGGCCGTGATCCAAAAGACGGCATGAGCGAAATCGCCTGCCCAGATTGCGGAACCAAAGGCCAGTTCACCGAGCCGCAGCAGTTCTCCGGCCTAATGAAGACCTTCTTGGGTCCGCTGGATACCGAGGCTGGCATGGCGTACATGCGCCCGGAAACCGCCCAGGGCATCTTCGTGAACTTCGCCAACGTGCTCAACGCCAGCCGCAAGAAGCCACCCTTTGGCATCGGCCAGATTGGCAAGGCCTTCCGCAACGAAATTACCCCAGGCAACTTCATCTTCCGCACCCGCGAGTTCGAACAGATGGAAATCGAGTTCTTCACCGCACCAGAAGAAGCCGATGAATGGTTCAAGCACTGGGTGGATGCTTGCTGGGCCTGGTTCCTGGATCTAGGCCTGAACCCAGAAAACCTGCGCCAGTTCGACGTGCCGGAAGACGACCGCGCCCACTATTCGGCTGGCACCATCGACTTCGAATACCGCTTTGGCTTCCAGGGCTCGGAATGGGGCGAGCTCATGGGCGTCGCCAACCGCACCGACTACGACCTGACCAGCCACAAGGATGCTTCGGGTTCCGATCTGTCGTACTTCAACCAGGCCTCCGGCGAACGCTACGTGCCATTCGTGATCGAGCCTTCCTTCGGCCTGACCCGTTCCATGATGGCTTTCCTGGTGGATGCCTACACCGAGGACGAAGCACCGAATACCAAGGGCGGCGTGGACAAGCGCACCGTGCTGAAGCTGGACCCGCGCCTGGCGCCGGTCAAGGCGGCCGTGCTGCCGTTGAGCCGCAACGAATCGCTGTCCCCGAAGGCCAAGGACTTGGCCGCCGAGCTGCGCAAGCGCTGGAATATCGATTTTGACGACGCCGGCGCCATTGGCCGCCGCTACCGCCGCCAGGATGAGATCGGCACCCCGTTCTGCATCACCGTGGACTTCGATACTCTCGATGACCACGCGGTCACCATCCGCGAACGCGACACCATGGCGCAGGAACGCGTGGCCCTTGACCAGGTCACGACCTACCTATCCGAGCGTCTGAACGGAGCCTAGAGCGCATGAGCGATCTAGCATTCCGCGCCTGGCGTTCGGGCGATGACCTCGAATTGCTGCAGATCTTCGGCGATCCGCTGTCTCCGCAGGCGTACCAGGACCGCACCATGCTGCGCGAGGACAGCGATGCGCCGTTCTCGCGCACCCTGGTGGCAACCAGCGAATCCGTAGCTATCGGCGCCGGCGTGATCTTTGCTTCCTCGCTGCACCCGCAGCGTTTGTGGCTCTACGTGGAGGTGGCCCCAACCCACCGCCGCCAAGGCGTGGGCACCGAGCTGGTGGCGCAGCTGCGGACTTTGATTCCGGCCGGGGAAAGCACCGAGCTGAAGTCGCGGTACACCGTGACCGCCGGTGACCCGGCGCAGGCCGCCGGCGGTTTCTGTGCGGCCCTCGGGCTGGGGGAGATCCAGGTATCCCGGGACGTCATCCTGGAACCCGGTGCGCTGGCCGAACCAGACTTTGACAACAATGACCGGGTCATCGAGGATATCGCTACCGGCAGCGTCGAATTGACCAAGCTTGTCATGGACTTCTACAACGCCACCCACCAGTGGGATCCGGCGAAGATGACCGTGGGCTCGGCGCAGAAGATGCTGCTCGACGAAAGCACCGGCGCCCAGGGCGCCATCGTGCTGCGCGACAAGCCACGCAGCGAAGGCGGAAAGATCCTGGCCTTCGCGATCAGCTATATCCCGGCCCGCGAGGAATCACCCACCGACGTGCTGGTGGGCTCCAACCCGGCATTCAGCGATGACCAGGTGGCCGAGTCGGTTCGCGACCTGGTTGCCATGCTGGTTTACCAATACCCGGTGAAGCTGGAGGTCGACTCGTCGATGTTCGTGCTTTCCTCCTTGGTGGATGCGCTGGCCACCGTTGAGCAGGCAACGATCATCTCAACGACGCACATTCTGGCGAGCGACTACGCCAACTAAGTAGTTCCCAGGCGGGACCCGGCAGGGTCCCGCCTTTGCTTTCCCCGCAATGCATTTGCCCAGTATCTGAGAAAGAACCACGAGTGAACAATTCGCTTAGCACCACCTTGAGCCCCGGCCTGAAGCTGGTGTATCTGCTGATCGCCGTGGCCACCGGACTGCTCATGCCGATTCAGAGCCGCGTCAACGGTGCCTTGGGTGTTGAGCTGGGCGACGCGGTTGCCGCCGCGCTGGTCAGTTTTCTGGTGGGGCTGGTGGCATTGACCATCATCCACCTTGTGGTCCCCGGCGCCCGCCGGGCCGCGCGCTCGGTGCCCCGCGTCATCCGCGAGCGTCAATTCCCGTGGTGGTATCTGGCCGCCGGCGCGGTAGGCGGATTTGTGGTGGTCAGCCAGTCGGCTGCGGTTCCGTTGGTTGGCGTGGCGCTATTTACCGTGAGCCTGGTGACCGGCCAGACCGTCGGCTCGATGATCGTGGACCGGATCGGCTTCGGTCCGGCAGGGCCACGAAAGATCAGTGCGCTGCGCCTGGCCGGGGCGGCGCTCACGGTGATCGGAGTAATCTGGGCCGTCAGCCCACGCATTAATACGGACATCGAGCTGACCACGCTGCTGCTGCCCATGATCTTCTCACTCGTGGTGGGCATACTCATGGGATTCCAATCGGCTTCCAACGGGGTGCAGGCCCAAGCCTATGGCACCCCGATAACCGCTACACTGATGAACTTTGTCGTGGGCAGCTTGATGCTCGCGGTGATCTTGCTGGTGCGCCTGCCCGCTGTTTCCCCGCTCGGGGCCCCGCCAAGCCAATGGTGGTTTTACGTCGGCGGGCTGCTTGGATGCGTTTTTATCGGCGTCTCCGCATTCATGGTCAAGCATCTGGGGGTGCTGTTCACCGGCTTGTGCATGATCTGCGGCCAGCTGCTCGGCTCGCTCCTGATGGATTTGCTGGTACCCACCGACGGGTCGCAGATTAGCTTTGCCACGGTAGCCGGCACCGTGCTGACCCTGCTCGCGGTAGCGCTCGCATCGGTCAGCGGCACCGGAAAACTCACCCGCAAGCGCAACTAGGGGATTCTGCTATCTATGGCTGACGGGCCATCTGGACCGCCGATGCGATTACGGCGCTTTGGGCTCGGCCCCCGGGCTGCGCGCATGACCGGGCACCGGGTGCCTATCCGTCCATGAGGCTTTTTCGCATCTTGATGCTTGTGGTTTCGTATCCGAGCGACTCATAGAGCCCTCGCGCCGAGCGATTGAAGCCGAATACGCTCAGCCCCAGGGTGCGCGCTCCACGCGATCGGGCATAATCTTCGGCCAGCAGCATGGCTGCCTTGCCATGTCCCCTGCCGCGGGCAGCGGAGTCGACGACGATGTCCCACACCCACCAAGAGGTCGGATCCTTCGAATGATCCGGTCCGACCCAGATATAGCCGACCACAGATCCGTTCTCGTCGATCAGATTGAATACCGCATTCTCTGCACTGGGGCGGCCCGTGGGAAAAGCCGCGCGGAGCGTGAGCTTCGCCTGCGACCTGGCGGCTTCGGAGGTGCTTCCCAACGAAACCAGATCGGCGGCATATTCGCTGGCGCTTCGTTCCATCCATGCGGGGAAGCCCGCGGGGTCCAAGGCAGCCAGTCGAATAGTCATGGCTCAAGCCTAAGCCGATTCCTGCCACGGGATGAACACCCCTATCGGGTACCAGCCGGTGAGCCCGGTGGCCGGTACCGCCCGGACGGCAAAGAATCCGGTTCCCGCGTTCGCCAGCAAACGAGCGGAAACCGGATCTCGTGCCCAGTGCTGGGCAACACCTTCGAGCCGACCAGTTGCTAGGAACCGACGGTCTTGGCATCCTGGAGCACGTCGATGAGCTGATCGAACCACTGCACATAGCTGGCATAGGTGTAGGGGCGCTTGTCATCCCACTCCACCACTTGGCCGGACTGCACCGCAGGCAGTGCGGAGAACACCGGATGGTCTTTGACCTGTGCTGCCGTCCCCGAGTAGCTGAGCACCACGTCTGCCGGGTAATCACTGACCTTTTCCCAGCTCAGCGAGGCCCATCCGCTATCAGCGGTCGGGCCGGCTATTTCGAATCCCAGATCCTCGAGCAAGGCGAGCTGGCCAATGGTTTTCTGACCGACGTAGAGCTCATCGTAACCGTTGAGCGCGATGATCTTCAGCCCGGGCTTTTCGGCGGCGATGCCCTTGAGCGTCTCGAGCCGCTCGGTGAAAGCCGTTTTGCCTTGTACCGCCGACTCGGAGTTCGTATCACCGCCGAGCGCTTCGGCTAGGGCGGCATAGTCCTCGATGACGCTTTGAACCGGACGGCCGCCTGATTTAATCGGCAGGTATGGTGCGGTGGCGGTAGCTTCGCCCTGGACCTTCTCATCCCACCAGGTCCAGCCGGTGCCTTCGGCGTTGCCGTAGCCGACAATCACCTCGGGGTCCAAGGAGAGCAGCTTCTCCAGATTGAACTCCGCGTCCTTGCCGATGATCGTCATCTGGCTGACATCCGCGTTGCCTACCGAAAGTCCGCCTTCTTCGGTTAGTCCATAGCCGAAGACACCGGTGGGGCGGACGCCGTAGTCCCACAGCGCGGCCGCGGAGTAGGAATCCACGACGATCGATTCGGGCACCTGGTCCAGGGTAGTGGTCTTCTCATAGAACGAGTCGGTAAACGACCACGAGCCGTGCAGGGTCTCTGGCGAAGCGCCGGTGCTCGCATTTTCAGCGCTCTGCGCTCCACAGCTGGTGAGCGCGATGATTGAGGCGGCGCTGAGCATGGTCAGCAGCGTGCGTCGGGTAGGTGCAGTCATATTCGGTTCATCTTTCGGTTAGGTGCGGCGCGTCCGGAGCCGGCCGGCCAAGGAAATATTCTGGTGGTGTTGACGAGCCGCTAGGCCCAGCTCTCTACGTCACCCAGGGGAACGACCAGCGGCGTCCGGGATACGGGGTCCTCGATGATCCGGCAGCGCAGCCCGAAGACCTCGTGAATCAGCTCTTCGGTGACGATCTCGGACGGCGCACCGGTGGCCACGATGGCGCCGTCCTTCATGGCAATCAGGTGATTGGCATAACGGCATGCATGATTCAGATCGTGGAGCACCGCGACCACCGTGTGCCCCTTGCTCCGGTTGAGCTGGCGGCAGAGCTCCATGATTTCTATCTGGTGCGAAATATCGAGGTAGGTGGTGGGTTCATCCAGTAGCAGCAACGGGGTTTGCTGCGCAAGCACCATCGCGACCCAGACGCGTTGGCGTTGTCCTCCGGAGAGCTCATCGACCAGCCTGCGTGAAAGGCTGGCCGTATTGGTCGCTAGCAGGGCTTCGAGCACCGCGCTCTCATCCGCTGCAGACCATTGCGAGAGTAGCTTCTGATGCGGGTAGCGACCGCGAGCCACCAGATCTGCGACGGTGATTCCATCCGGGGCAATCGAGGACTGGGGGAGCAGCCCCAACCGCTTGGCAACGTCCTTGGCAGGAAGCCTATGGATCGGTTTTCCGTCCAAGATAACCTGCCCGGCCAGGGGCTTGAGCAGACGCGACAGCGCGCGCAGCAAGGTTGATTTGCCGCAGGCGTTCGGACCGATAATGACGGAAAATGATCCGTCGGGGATCGCGACGTTCAGCTCCTGGGAGATGGTGCGCTGTTCGTAGCCCAGAGTAAGATCGTGGCCGCTTAGCCGAGAGGTGGTTGCCTCCCCAAGGCGGCCAGGGGCATTGGTGGCCTGGGGATCTCGAACCGATGGCTGGCTTGTTCTCATCTGCAACTTATTGCCTTTCAACTTCGTTTCGCCTCGCGGAGCAAGAGCCAGATCAAATAAATGCCGCCTACGCTGACCGTGACCACGCCGACCGGTAGCGCGGTCTCCGGAACCAGGCGCTGGGCCATCAGGTCGCTGAAAAGCAAGAGCACCGCACCGAGAATGGCCGATGAGCCCATGCGGACTCCCGCGCTGCGCGTTAAACGCCGGGCTACTTGGGGTGCGGCCAGGGCGATAAACGAAATAGGCCCGGCGGCGGCCGTGGCCAGTGCGGTGAAGCCGACGCCGACCACCATCAGCAGGAGCCTGGCGGGCTCAACTCGAATGCCCAACGCGCTGGCGGCGTCGTCTCCCATCTCCAGCATGTGCATCCGCGGGGCCAGCATGGCGGCGGCGATGAAAAAGACGGTGACCGCGAGCAGCGCCGGTTGTGCGTGCTCCCACCCCATCGCATTGAGCGACCCGGCGCCCCAGACGGCCGCGGACATCGCTTCTTCGAGCCCGGCACGCAGGATCAGCCAAGTATTCAGCGACGCGAGAATGGCGCTGATTGCAATCCCGACGATGATCAACCGGAAACCTTGGGACCCGCGGCGATAAGCCAAGAGATATACCAATGCAGCCGTCAGCAGGCCTCCGAGAAGTGCCCCAGCGGCAATCTGGAAATATCCTCCGCCAGCGAGAAAAATAATCGCCAAGGCGCCGGTGTATGCGCCGGTGTTGAACCCGATGATGTCCGGGCTGCCCAAAGGGTTCCGAGTCAGCGACTGGAAAATCGCTCCGCTGATACCCAAGGCCGCGCCAAGCGCCAGGGCCATGACTACCCGCGGCAAGCGCCAGGAGAGCACCACCAGCTCGCTCGAGCTGCTGCCGGTGCCGAGCAGCGCACGCAGAAGCTCTGTGGCCGAGAAAGTTATTTCACCTGTGGCTAGGGCCCAGAGTGCTAGCACGAGACCGAGCGCAGCAAAGATCGCGCAGACGAGGATCGAACGGCGCTGCACGCGGAGCGAGAAGCGGCCGCCAGGCGATGAAAGCACCGTGTGCCCTAGCCCGAAATCCACGCGTTGAGCGGAAGCGAGAGTGTTGCCCGTGGTGGTCATAGCCCGCTGACCTGCTTTCGGCGGACCAGCCAGATCAGCACCGGCGCGCCCACGAAGGCCGTCACGATGCCGACCTGCAACTCACCGGGCGGAGCAACTACGCGGCCGATGACGTCCGAGACCAAAAGCAGCACCGGTCCCAACGCCAGGCTATAGAGGACAATCCACCGTTGATCCGCGCCGACGATCCATCGGGCGATGTGCGGAACCATCAGCCCCACGAACCCGATGGGGCCGGCAGCCGCGGTGGCGGCGCCGCACAACAATGTCACCGCAACGATGACCGCTACGCGGGTTCGCGTAACGTTGCTTCCCAATGCGCGGGCCATGTCCTCACCCAGCGAAACCGCATTGAGCGAGCGTGTGCAGAAAAAGGCCAGGCATAATCCTGCCACGACAAAAGGCAGGATCACCCAGACCATATCCAAGGTCCGGTTGTTCAAGGTACCGGCGCCCCAATACCGCATCCGGTCGAATGCCTCCGGGTTTAATAACGTGATGCCACTTGAGATCCCGCCGAGCATGGCGCCCAAGGCAACTCCCGAGAGGGTCAGCTTGATCGGTGTAGCGCCGGACCGTCCACGGGAGCCAATGAGATACACCAGCACCGTGGTGATGATTGCGCCACCGAATGCGAACCAGATGTAATCGGCAATGGAGACGATGCCGAATACGGCAACTGCAAGGACAACCGCGAAGGCGGCACCCGCGTTGACACCAAGAATTCCCGGGTCAGCTAGCGGATTGCGGGTCAAGGCCTGGATCAACGCGCCGCCCACGGCTAGCGCCAGCCCAGCCATGAGGCCGACCAACGTACGCGGTACGCGCAGTTCGTTGAGTATCACTAAATTTTCCTGGGTGCCCAGGCCTGCTAAACCCCGGAATACCTCGACGGCCGGAATCCACTTAGCGCCAACAGCGAGCGACAAGAGCACCGATACGCCGAGCGCTGCGAGTGCTAGCGCGAATCCAACCGCGCGGGTCGCATTGCTCGCAGCTAAACCGGTACGGGTTTCAGTTGAATTTGCTTCGGGGGCAGCAAGGCCAGGCAGGGACGCGACGGCCTCATCGGTCGCCGGAGCGGGTTCGACCCCTGGGATTAATTCCTCGGGCTCTGCGGAGATCTGCGTCGGAGTTCGCATCAGACCTTCTTGAGTTAGGTAATGCTCACCTATCTGATGGCACAAAAGAAAACAGTATCATCTTCTTATTCGGAAGTATCGCAAGATTACGACGAGGACCCCGTGGCCCCTCGGTCGAATAACCGGTCGCCGGCTTGGAATGATGGACGAGCTATGAAGAAATTTGGGTTGGAGGACCCAGCGTTGGGTGCCCTAACTAACTTCGCTGAAACGCCTTGCTCGAGCGGCAGGCGTACCGCGCTTCACGCGGTGTGCATGAAATGCTCTATTTGATCCATCGGCTGGCGCTGAGCAAATGCATTGAGATAAAAAACCGCCATCGTGCCCTGAAATAGGGCACGATGGCGGGGAGAAGCAGGTCGCAACCGGGGCTGGAATTTCCCTATTCGGGTCGCATCTGGGCTCAGGCCAGTGAGACGAATTGCGCTTTGCCGGAAGAATCAACGGTTACCAGCAGCCCGGACGCTTCAGAATCGATTCGGGTGGAGACTTCAGTGAGCAGCTGGTCCAGGGCGTCCTGCGCAGGAGCAGTGCCTGTGCAGGGCACCCAGTGAAGTTGGATGTGCTTCAGTTGACGCAGTCCTTCGAGCAGGTAATCGGAGCCTTGCGGCGCAACGATCATCAGGCTGCGTGCAATTTCGGCTGCCGGGAGATTCTCCGAGGACACGGAGCTCAGCAGCTGGCGATCCGAACGCCACAAGAAGAAGTGGTACGTGGCAACCAGCGCGGTGGCAACTAGCCAGCCGAAAGGTGCTCGGATCATCTCCAAGAGGCTTCCCGAGCCGGTGCTAACCAGCAGGAATTCGAAGATTCGGTAGCCAACAACAAGCAGCGAAATCAGGGCCACCAGTGCACTGCAACCGAAGAACATCACCAGGTAGACGCGTCGGGAGGCCGGTTTGGCAGGTGCCATGGGGCGGAAGAAAAACACCCAAGCTAGCGCGCCGACAACCAGAAACGCGATTCCGGCGCGGAGCACCAATGCCGAGGTGCCTGTGGAGAACGGAACCGCGAGCGAGGCCAGAAGGGCATTGATGACCATGCCCAAACCGCTGGCGCCGATGGCCAGTGCGGCGCCGCTAACGATCTGCCGGGAAACCTCCGCTGACCACGTGCCACGTGTGTTCAATTTTGCCTGATGATAGATCCACACGATTAAACTGGCCAGCAGCCCGGCGATTAATGGCGGGCCGTCGATGGTGAGGTCCTCGACCCAGGTGTCCGACCCCACGGGTAGCGGGAGCAGTAGGGACAGCAGCCCCGCCGCGCAGAGCAGCGAGAACACCGCGGGCAAAGAAATTCCGATGATGACGTAGCTGAAATCCGTAAAATCATCAACCATGCTGTGCACGCGCTGCACTGTCCAATGCCACCACCATAGGATGAGTGCGCCAAACGTCCAGACTGCAGCCGCCAATAACTGGGGGAGAGCGGTGGGCGCTCCGAGCAGGATTTCCTGCGGTGAAAGGAGCTCGCTGACGGCACGCTGCACCAAGTACGCGGCCGAAATGCCGGCCAGTACCAGGGCGTAGGCAGAACCCAGCGCGGGAGCGAGCGAGGCGAGCTCAGTGGGCGCGTACTTCGGGCTATTGATCAAGCGGTACTGCCACACAAAAACCAGGCCCCAACCCAATCCGGCGCCCAGCAGCGACTGCCAGCCGGTGCCGTTCCTGGGGTCCACCAGCTCGGCGAATAATCGGAGGAACGATATTGAAGACATTGCCAGGGCAAGCACGTACACGGCCGCGGCCTGCAAGGACCAGATAGCGGCGTCAACCGGATTGACCTGTTGGAGGTTTTTTCGGACCGTGCGCCACAGCAGCCAGGTGAGGGGGCCGGCGATCAAGGTGAAAGACAGTCCCACCGCGAGTTCGGTGGACCCGCTGTAGGCCGGAACGAAGCCACGCAAGAGCATTGAGATCAGGGTCGAAAGTCCCGAGCCGAGGACCATGAGCAAAATGAACAACAAGCCGTGCAGAATCAATTGGCGAAGGCTGGTCACCGTTTGCCCGGGCACCGCGTGATTGGGCCGTTGCGAGGTGGGGTTGCTCATGACTAGTACCCCAGCATTTCTTCGTCGGTGCACATGTTGACCTGCCATGGGGCAACCTGGATTTTCCACTCCGAGCCGGCCAGGGCCAGCTGGAAGGAATCCTGGTACGCGTACATGCCGAAGAAGGAATCGTAGACAGCACTGGCATCATCGTTGAAGGTCACGTGGACCTCGGCGCTGTTGCCGGTGATCACGGTTTTTATCAGGCTCACCTCTGGGTCGCGCAGCTCTGCAGACACCGGATCGCAGAGCTGCTTGTCTGCGGCATTCAGAACGAAATTCTTCGCGGTATCCATATCGGCGTCGGCGACCGCCATGACGTAGCGCTGGACGACGCCCTCCGGCGTGTCCTCAGAAAGCAACGGGGCCGCGGGGCGCAGGGCAACGGAGATCAGGGCGGCTATAACCAATGCCACACAGAGCGCACCAAGGGCTATCAATGACAGCCGTACGCGCGAATAATTACTTGTCATCCCATAATTCTGCCTGTTAGATATAAGATAATCAAGCTACGCATGGTTGCGATTTGATATAGATCTCACCCGAGATTTGCTCGGGTTTGAGATAATGGTTGTGTGACGATCCTTTCTGCTACCCAAACCACCGAGTCGACCGACGTTCCGGCCCTTGAGCTGCCCCCGCTACAGCTGGGCAAGCACACCATCGAAACCCCGGTGATCCTGGCCCCCATGGCTGGCATCACCAACCGAGCGTTCCGTCGACTGTGCCGTGAATACGGTGGCGGCGTGTATGTAACCGAAATGGTCACCGCACGCGCCCTGGTGGAGCGAAACGCCGAGTCGATGCGCATCATCTCCCACGACGAGGATGAGGAGCTGCGCTCCATCCAGATTTACGGTGTGGACCCGAATACCGTGCGCGCCGCGGTGCGCATGGTCATCGACGAAGACCGCGCCGACCATATCGACCTGAATTTCGGTTGCCCGGTCCCGAAGGTCACCCGCAAGGGCGGTGGCGCTGCGCTGCCGTGGAAGACGGACCTTTTCACCTCCATTATCGAAGCGGCCACCTCCGAGGCAGCCAAGGGCGAGGTGCCGTTGACCATCAAGATGCGCAAGGGCATCGACGAGGACCACCTGACGTACATCGAGTCGGCCAAAATCGCTCGTGACCACGGCGCCGCCGCAGTCACCCTGCACGGCCGCACCTCCCGCCAGTACTACGCAGGAAAGGCCGACTGGGAAGCCATCGCCACCTTGCGCGAAGCCCTGCCGGATATTCCGGTGCTGGGCAATGGAGACATCTTCAGTGCCGAAGACGCCATCGAGATGGTCGAGCAGACCGGAGTCGACGGCATCGTGGTGGGCCGCGGCTGCCAGGGGCGCCCGTGGCTTTTCGGCGATCTGCAGGCCGCTTTCGAAGGGCGGCCGCAGCGTTTCCGCCCCGGCGTGCGCGAAGTGGCGGACACCGTGTACCGCCACGGAGAGCTGCTGGCCGAGTACTTCGAGGATGAAGGCAAGGGGATGCGCGACATCCGCAAGCATATTGCCTGGTACTTCAAGGGCTATCCGGTGGGCGGCGATATCCGCGCCCAGCTGGCCCAGGTGCCGTCCTTGGAGCGCCTGCGCGAACTGCTGAATGAACTCGATCTGGATTTGGGCTACCCGGGCTCTGCCGCCGAGGGGACCCGTGGACGTGCCGGAACGCCGAAGAAAACCCACCTGCCAGACGGCTGGCTGAGCTCGCGTGAGATGTCCGATGAGCATCGAGTCATGATCAAGGCAGCTGAGTTAGACATCTCCGGTGGATAAGTGAACGAGTGACCCAAAAAGTCACTAGACTCTTCATATGACCGAGATCAACGGATATACCGAAGCTGATCAGGAACGTTGGGTGCCCGAACCGGCTAAGAAGTCGTATCGCACCGCGTTCGCACGTGATCGCGCCCGGGTTTTGCACTCCTCGGCGCTGCGCCGGCTGGGCGCCAAAACCCAGGTGGTCTCACCCACGCTGAACGATTTCGTGCGGACCAGGCTGACCCACTCCCTGGAAGTGGCGCAGGTGGGACGCGAACTCGGGGCCGCCTTGGGCTGCGATCCCGACATCGTAGACACCGCGTGCCTGGCCCACGACCTAGGCCACCCGCCCTTCGGCCACAACGGTGAGAAAGCCTTGAACAAGCTGTCCAAGGACATCGGTGGTTTCGAAGGCAATGCGCAGACCCTGCGCCTGCTCACTCGGCTGGAGACCAAGACCTTCCGTCATAACGGCCATTCGGCCGGGCTGAACCTTTCACGAGCTGCCTTGGACGCCTCGTGCAAGTACCCTTGGCTGCGTGAAGATGCGCCGATGCGAAACGGGAAGAAGACGAAGAAATTCGGCGTCTATACCGATGACCGGCCGGTCTTCGACTGGCTGCGCAGCGGCCCGGATTCGGTGCTCGGCCAGGTGTGCATGGAAGGCCAAGTCATGGATCTGGCCGATGACATCTCCTACTCGGTGCATGACGTGGAAGACGCGATAGTCGGAGGGCGCCTGCAACTGCGCTGGCTGCTCGAATCCGCGCAAAGGGACCGCGCCCTGCAAGTGACCAAGGACTGGTACCTGCCCACCACGAACGAGTCAGATATCGAGGCGGCATTGGCTCGCCTGGAAGCCTCGGCCGAGTGGGTATCGCACGCCGACGGCTCACGCCGGGCACGAGCGGCGCTCAAGGATATGACCAGCCAATTCATCGGACGGTTCTGCCAGGCGGCCATGGACGCCACGCGCAGCGAGTACGGGCAGGGAAGCCTGACCCGGTACAACGCACAGCTGATCGTTCCCGAGGAAACCGAACACGAGATCGCGGTGATGAAGGGGATTGCCGCGAACTTCGTGATGACCAACGAAGAGCGCCAGCCAATCTATGCGCGGCAGCGGGAAATACTCACCGACCTGGTGGAGTTGTTATCCGATAAGGAAGACAAATACCTCGATTCCATCTTCGCCGCCGACTACAAGGACGCGGCGGACTCGCATGAACGTTTGCGGGTGATCATCGATCAGGTCGCCTCGTTGACCGACGCTTCGGCCCTGGAATGGCACACGGCGCTGGTCAAGGGCGAGAGTTTCGAACCGAAGCTTTTCTAGGCTGAGCATCATGCACAGCCCGTGACGCGCGCAGCCTAGGCGGCGCGCAACTTCTTAGAATGGGAAACATGGCAGGGCTGATTAAACGAGAAGACATCGACGAGGTGCGTAACCGCATCGACCTTCGTGAGGTCGTCGAATCCTATGTCACGCTCAAATCCGCGGGCGTGGGCTCCTACAAGGGCCTGTGCCCGTTCCACGATGAACGCAGTCCTTCCTTCCATATCCGCCCTCAGCTGGGAACCTTCCACTGCTTCGGCTGTGGCGAGTCCGGGGACGTGATTGCGTTCATCCAGAAGATGGACCACTCTTCATTCACCGAGACCGTTGAATCCCTGGCGGCTCGCATCAACTACGAGCTGCATTATGAGGATGGCGGAACCGGGCCCCGCCGCGAAGAATACGGTAAGCGCCAGCGACTGGTCGACGCCCATAAGGTGGCCGAGGAATTCTTCCGCACCCAGCTAGCCAGCGACGAGGCGCAAACCGCTCGAGAATTCCTGAACGGGCGCGGCTTCGAGCCTCAGGCGGCAGCCGATTTCTCCGTGGGGTACGCACCCAAGGGGTGGGACGCGCTGCTCAAGCACCTGCGTTCAAAGGGTTTTGCCGACGAGGAACTCAAACTCACCGGCATGTTCTCGGAAGGCAACCGCGGGATCTACGACCGGTTCCGTGGCCGGCTGGTATGGCCCATCCGCGACCTGTCAGGTGCCACGATTGGCTTCGGCGCGCGCAAACTCTACGAGGATGATCAGGGCCCTAAATACCTGAACACCCCCGAGACCCAGCTGTATAAGAAATCGCAGGTGCTCTACGGGCTGGATCTGGCTAAAAAACAGATTTCCAAGACCAGGCAAATCGTCGTTGTCGAAGGCTACACCGACGTGATGGCCTGCCACCTTGCGGGGATCACCACGGCGGTGGCGACCTGTGGCACCGCCTTCGGCACCGACCACATCAAGATCGCCAGGCGGCTTTTGCAGGATGACGGTACCGGTGGCGAAGTGATCTTCACCTTTGACGGCGATGCCGCCGGGCAGAAGGCGGCTTTGCGTGCCTTCGAAGAAGACCAGCGTTTTATCGCGCAAACCTATGTGTGCGTTGAGCCGACCGGTGCGGATCCCTGCGATCTGCGTTTGCATCGCGGGGATGAAGCGGTGCGTGAACTGATCGAGCTCAAGCGCCCGCTCTTCGAGTTCGCGATCCGCGCGGAGCTGAAGAAGTTCAATCTGGACACCGTTGAAGGCCGTGTGCAGGCCCTGCGGCAGACCGCACCGATCCTCGCGCAGATTCGTGACTCGTCGATCCGTCCGGCCTACGCGCGTGAACTGGCCGGCTGGCTGGGCATGAACAATGAAGACGTGAACCGTTCGGTTGCCGCCTCCATCAAACGCGCCCGGCTGCCTAAGAACACCCAGGCGGCCGCCGGTAGCGCCCAGGCTGCGGGGGAGGCGCAAGAGCAGCCCGGCAACGCCTTCGAACGTCCCGACAAGCGTGATCCGGTGATGCGTTTGGAGCGTCAGGCGCTGGAAGTTGTCATTCAGCAACCTCACCGGCTCAGTGAAGAGCAGTGGCAAGCCTTTTACGAGGCCCGCTTCATGGCTCCGGCGCACGCTGCCGTACACGACGGGGTGGTGGCTGCCAGTGCGGTAGGCGCTTCGGCATCGTCGTGGGTCGAGGTGATTCGTGATGAGGTGCCCGAACAGTTGCGTTCTTTCGTCTCCGAGCTTGCGGTGACCAGCATTCCGGCCTCCGATGAGCACAACTTGTCCCGCTATTGTTCAGACATCATCAATGGGCTGATTGAGCTTCAAATCACACATCGCAAAGCCGAGCTCATTGGCCGGTTGCAGCGGGCCGAAATGGAACCCGAAGGGGAGGAATACACCCAGATCAACCGCGAACTTATGGAACTTGAGATGCGTCGCCGAATCCTCCGTGGGACCTGAGCGGCCAGTTTTGGTTTTTGGTTGAGCGTCGGGTAAAGTTATATCTCGTTGCATTCCTCCATAGCTCAATTGGCAGAGCATTCGACTGTTAATCGAAGGGTTACTGGTTCAAGTCCAGTTGGAGGAGCTTTCAAAAGGCCCCGGTTCTCATTGCGAGAATCGGGGCCTTTGCCTTTGAGTATTCCTGCCGGATGTTTGAAGCCTCACGCCCGCCTAGGGCGCTAGAGGGATCCACTGTTGGGGCCTATGCCTGCGCGGGGTGGTTCCACAGTCTTCGAGATTCCAAATACCAGAAATAGGTGAAGAGGCCGATCTCGTACCACTCGATGATAAATAGCGCCTGCGCTACGCCCATGAGGGTAAGCACGAGCCATCCGACGATGCCCAAAGCCATGAGTACCAGCAAGACGGCGTACTGGGTTGAACGCCCACCGCTGGTATCGGTGTCGCAGAGGTCTTCGCGCCCCAGATGGCTGGCGATGGCTACTCCCATGCTGATAATCAATAGAAACGCGGCAGCATAGTGAACACCGGCAAAGTCTGTGCCTTCGATGCTGCGCCACAACAGCAAGCCGATAAACGCGATCAGCAGCACGGTACTGACGAGGGTCAAAGTTTTACTGAGCGTGCTGAAGTGCAACGAGCGCGGCGACCACTTGCTAGTTTTCCATTCAAGCCAGACAAATACCGCGGAAACCACGAGGACGGCAAACACCGATATTTGCACGGAGCGGATCAGCTGTAGTTGACCGTGCGGGGTCAGCGTGGAGAGCGTCTCGCCCAGCCGGGTTGGAACCAAGGCTACAAATATCGCGTAGAAACCGGCAAGGTTCAGGGCATAGTCCTCCAGGGGCGCGCCTTTGTAAACTACGAGCATTACTCCGGTGGCGACAAGCATTGCGACGAATAGGTCCCGGCTAGGTCCCAAGTAGTAGGAACTGATCGAGTCTTCAACTTTTCCGTTTAAAAGCCCATAAATCACGATGGCAACAACCAGTAAAAGCGGTAGGACCAGCAGAGCTAGCCTGACGTAGCGTAGCGTGTCGCGGCCATGATCGATTTCGTCGTTGGTGCCCATACTTGAATTCTGCAACAGCAACTACGTGCTGGCTAGGAATTGTTTTCATCTCAGCGTGTCGCTGGGTTAAGCGTTTGTGCACCGTGAATCCCCGCATCGCTTAGCCGTGTGGCAGCCGGGATAGCGAATCCAGAACTTCCTGGATCTCTGGATCCTTCGAGGAGAATGTACGTATGCGCATCGAATTGTTGGTTATCGAGAATTGCCCCAACTCCGCCCTTGCGGCCGAGCGACTGGGCGCTGCCCTAGAAGCACTCGGGGTCAGGAACACGACGATACTGCAACACGTTTTGAAAACGAGCGCCGAGACGCGTGGCACTGGTTTTGCCGGTTCCCCAACGATCATTGCAGGAGGCATTGATCTTTTTCCGGCGGCGACTACGCGCGAACTCGCTTGCCGCATCTATCCGACGCCGGATGGGCTGCAAGGTGCGCCAACTGTTGACCAGCTGACCGCGGCATTGTCGGCCCGAGGCTACGGGCAGCGGCAGGCAAACCGCTAGGGCGTCTGGTCCGCGGCCCTGTACCCGGCTGGGTCCGAAAGCAACCGGGCGAATGCCAATTCGGCGGCGCCAATGAGCAATAGATCCGAACCCAGCACAGCCTTTCTGATTCTGACCTCGCGGCCTAGCCCTGCAATGGGGCCGCTGGAGACCGCATCGGTCAACCGTTCGGCGCGCATTGCGTAGATGGTTCCCAAGAAACCGCCAAGGACGATCATTTCTGGGTTGAATATATTAACGAAATTGGTAAGCGCCACGGACAGCAGATCAATCTGCCGGTCGATTTCTTGGTGAAGCTGCGCGGACTCATTGCCGGCAATTGCCTGCTCAAGAGAGTCTAGGTCGGCGCTGTCGAACTGGAGGATATCCAAGAGACTTTCAACCCGCACCTCGGCATCGAGGCAACCTCGGCGCCCGCAATGGCAGAGGACCCCGCCGGTTCTGACCAAGGTATGCCCCAGTTCTCCGGCAAAGCCCGAGGCTCCACGAAGCGGGGCACCGCCGGTGAGGATGCCGCCGCCAATGCCACTGGCGCTTCCATTGAGATAGAGCACATTGGCGTAACCTTGCGCGGCACCGTGAATGCTTTCGGCAACGGAGCCTAGGGTTGCGTCGTTTCCTACGAGTAGCGGAAGTCCGAGCGCGGGTTCCAGCAATGACGACAAGGATTCATTCGCCCATTGCAGGTGCGGTGCGAGGAGGATCTTTCCGTCGCTGTCTTGCACCAGAGCGGGCACCGCTACGCCCACGGCGACGATGCGATCCAGCACATCGATATCCGCGCGCATGCCGTCAAGAATTGCCTTGCTGATGTTGGCGGTTTCAACAGGAGTCGGTTTCGCGGCGGCTTCATAGCGAATTCTGCGATGGACCTTGCCGCCGAGCCCGACAAGCCCAACATGCACGGCATCGATGTCCGGGTTGATGGCGACCGCGACGACTTTGTCGTTGGGATGAACGAGCGGGCTGGGCCGGCCAGCCCTGCCAGCTGCTTGTGGCTCGCTTTCGAAGACCAGCCCCAGCTCGCAAAGTTCGGCGACTAGTGCGCCGACCGTGGAACGGTTAAAACCGGTGCGCTCGGTAAGTTGGGCACGCGATAGCCTGCCTTCGCGGTGCAACAAAGTGAGAATGACAGACAGATTATTGCGCCGCATGGTTTCAGGGCTCTGCACCGCCTTGGACGCACGGGGTGAGGCCGTCATCTAGTGTCCTTCAATTCTTCATTCTTAGGCTGAGCTGGCTAGCTGATGGATGAGCAACGGCGGCCAGCGACCGAGTGCCATAAATTCAATCGGCTGGGCAGGGGCAACGAGCCACGAGCACCAGTGGCGTCCGTCTTGTCAGTCGTTGGAACATCTTCAAACTTTCGCCATTTTATCAACTACGTTGCCGCTCCCAATGACCGTTCTTGCGCTTGCAAGCCACGCGACGTGACGACGGGATGCCATGCGGCACGGGCCCGGCAGAAGATTGCCGCGTTTCAAGGAAATGGACAATCAAAATTCCCATAAGTTGTAAACGTAAACTTATAGGAGTTAGGGCGCTACATCAAGTCTATACCCCTTGTTTTACTTGGTGGAGAAACGCTGCCAATTTCGTTTATTCGCGAATGAGGGGGAAGTTTTCCTTGACTCTGAGGATCGTTCTGCAATAAGTTGTTGCTAGCTACAAATCATTTAGGAGTACGCATGACTTTGCAACCAACGCCAGCAGACCGTTTCACCTTTGGCCTATGGACGGTGGGATGGACCGGGAACGATCCGTTCGGCACGCCAACCCGCCAGGCACTCAACCCGGTCGAAGCGGTCAATCGGCTCAGCGAGCTGGGTGCTTACGGTATTACCTTCCACGACAACGACCTGATCCCGTTTGATGCAACGGCAGCAGAACGCGAGAGCATCCTCAAGGATTTCCGTGGCGCCTTGGAAACGACCGGTTTGAAGGTCCCAATGGTTACCACCAACCTGTTCAGCCATCCGGTCTTCAAGGACGGCGGCTTCACTTCCAACGATCGCTCCATTCGCCGCTATGCCTTGCGCAAGGTGTTGGAAAACATTGACCTCGCTGCCGAGGTGGGTGCCGAAACCTTTGTCATGTGGGGTGGCCGCGAAGGCAGCGAATACGACGGATCCAAGGATCTGGCATCTTCGCTCGATCGCATGAAGGAAGGCGTTGATACCGTCGCCGCCTATATCAAGGAAAAGAACTACGGGCTGCGCCTTGCGCTGGAACCTAAGCCAAACGAGCCACGCGGTGACATCTTCCTGCCCACGGTAGGCCACGCGCTGGCTTTCATTGCCGAGCTTGAGCACGGCGATATCGTAGGCGTTAACCCGGAAACCGGCCATGAACAGATGGCAGGATTGAACTTCACGCACGGCATCGCGCAGGCGCTTTGGGCAGAAAAGCTGTTCCACATCGACCTCAACGGACAGCGCGGAATCAAGTACGACCAGGACCTCGTCTTCGGCCACGGCGATCTCACCAGCGCCTTCTTCACTGTCGACCTGCTTGAAAATGGATTCCCGAACGGCGGGCCAACCTACAACGGTCCACGCCACTTCGACTACAAGCCATCGCGAACCGACGGCTATGACGGTGTATGGGACTCTGCCAAGGCAAATATGTCCATGTACTTGTTGCTCAAGGAACGCGCCACCGCATTCCGCGCCAACCCAGAGGTGCAGGAAGCGCTGAAGACCGCAGGCGTCTTCGAGCTGGGCGAAAGCACTCTGGCCGCCGGCGAAACCACCGCGGATCTGCTCGCGGATACGTCGGCATTCGAAGGCTTTGATGCAGACGCTGCCGCCGAGCGTTCCTTCGGGTTCATCCGCTTGAACCAGCTGGCCTTGGAACACCTGATGGGCGCACGCCAAGCCTGAGGTTTTTACAAGAAAAGTTTGACCGCGTCCCCGGTTCTGTTGCCAGATCCGGGGACGCGGCGCTGTTATTCATCCCAAGCCCGAAAGTTATCTAAATGCAGCTGGTTGCCGGAGTGGATAGCTCCACCCAATCTTGTAAGGTCGTCATTCGTGACGCCGGTTCCGGAGCCCTTATCCGACAGGGCTCCGCGCGCCATCCATCGGGCACCGAGATCGACCCAGAGCACTGGTGGACGGCACTGCAGCAAGCCATCGAAGAGGCCGGCGGTTTGGAGGATGTCTCGGCTATTTCGGTGGCAGGCCAGCAACATGGCATGGTTTGCCTCGACGCCGACGGCGCGGTAGTTCGTCCGGCCTTGCTGTGGAATGACACTCGCTCCGCGGGCGCAGCTCGGCAGCTCGTCGAAGAATTCGGCGCCGAGTATTGGGCGCGAAGCATTGGAACCATCCCGGTGGCCTCACTCACCGCGACCAAGCTGTTGTGGCTGGCTACCGCGGAACCAGAGAACGCCGCGCGCACTGCCGCGGTATGCCTACCTCACGATTGGCTCAGCTGGCGCCTGGCAGGATTTGGCCCAGGCAGCGGTGCCGAAGGCCTAGCCGCGTTGCGCACCGACCGTTCGGATGCCTCGGGAACCGGGTACTGGTCACCGAGCACCGGCGAGTATCTTCCAGAGGTGCTCGAACGCACCCTAGGGCATGTGCCGGTCCTGCCAAAGGTCCTGGCGCCATTGGAAGTCGGACAGTTGACCTCATCTGGAATGCTGATCGGCCCCGGCTGCGGCGATAACGCCGGAGCGGGATTAGGCGTGAACGCCACGCTGGGCACCGTGGTGATCTCGGTTGGCACCTCCGGGACGGTATTCACCGTGTCCGACCAGCCTACCGGGGATCGTTCGGGGCTGGTGGCCGGATTCGCCGATGCCACCGGCAGCTACCTGCCACTGGCTTGCACCTTGAATGCCTCCCGCGTGCTGGATGCGACGGCGGCGCTGCTGAAAGTCGATCTTCCGCAACTGTCCCAGCTGGCATTGACCGCGCCTGCCGGTGCCGAGGGTTTGAGCCTGATCCCTTACTTTGAGGGGGAACGAACCCCTAATCTGCCCGACGCTACAGGCTCGCTGCACGGGCTGACCTTGGAGAACTTCACCGCCCAGAATCTGGCTCGAGCCGCCTTCGAGGGGATTATCTGTTCGCTGGCGGACGGGCTGAAGGCACTGACGGACTTGGGGGTGCTGGCCGAGCGTATTGTGCTGGTCGGTGGGGCGGTGCGTTCGGTTGCACTGCAGGAAATTTCGGCCAGTGTGCTGGGCCTGCCGGTAAGCGTTCCGGAACCCGGGGAGTACGTTGCCGATGGGGCAGCGCGCCAGGCGGCGGGAGTGTTAAGCGGAGTATTGCCGCTCTGGCCAACCAATGAGGCCCTGCTGGCGACAAGCGAACCGGACAGCCGGGTCCTCCGCCAGTACCGGCAGGCTGCTTCCGGTTACTGAGAGCCCAGAGGACTGCCCTTCGGCTACATGGTCAACATGAAGTCGAGGGGCAGTCCTTTGCCGGAAGCGCGAGCTAAGCCGAGGCAGGGGCGGAACTTCTCGGGAGCTGAAAATTTACTGTGAGGCTAAAGTGTCGGAGCGTCCTCGTAGTGTCGTTGATGGATCAAGCAAGATTCAATCCGGATCACGACCATGGGGTATGAGCCGGTTTCACTTAGGCGCTGGCTAAGCGCCGTCATCACTTGAGGAAATATTCATGTCTGCTGGAACTCCACTGGAGCCTGCACCGCACTCGCAGCTCCCACCCGCAAAGTCCACTGCCGGCAAGGGGCTGGGAATTGCCGCACTGGTCATTGCCATCGTTGCCCTGACCCTGTGCTGGGTCCCGATCGTGAACAACTTCGCCGCGGTTCTGGGTTTTGTCGCCCTGATCCTCGGCATCATCTCGCTCGCCATCGCCGCGAAGCGGCGCGGCAGCAAGGGGCTGGGGATCGCCTCTAGCGTGATCGCCATCGTTGCCATCGTGCTGGTCTTCGTCACCCAGTCCGCCTACGTCAAGGCCTTGGACGGTGTCTCGGCTGCCATCGATGACGCCGCGGACGGAGAGGTCGCGGCTCCGGAGAAGGTCATCGAGCAGGCGGCAGATGAGTCTCAGGTGCTCAAGCTGGGTGAGGCGGCCACTATCGGTGAATATTCGGTCAACGTCAGTTCCGTGAACCTCGAAGCCGACGAGGCCATGGCCAAGGCCAACTCATTCAATGAAAAGGCCGAGGGGCAATATGTCCTCGTAGATCTTTCCGTGGTGTACAACGGCGAGGAAGAAGGCGACGCCTGGCTCGACCTGTCTCCGGAGCTGGTTGGTTCCGATTCACGCATCTACAGCACTTCCAGCTCCATGGCCATGGCTCCGAAACCAGCCATGGATGTGCCTACGCTGACCAAGGGCGGCAAGGGAACCTACCAGGTCGTCTTCGATGTACCGGCCGAAGCGCTCGATGACGCGAAGATCCGCGTCACCGAAGCCCTTTCCTTCGACGACGAAGCCGGACTCTGGGCGGCTAAGTAGTCTTGCCCGGTTAGGCACACGCCCGGGTCAGAGCAAGGCCGCGCCGCACAGTGACTTACTGTGCGGCGCGGCCTTGCGGCATTATTGCGCGGCGCCGGCCCGGTCGATGTGCAGTTGGACCGCCGCCGCATACTGCTCCACGACCTCGTCGGAATCGAAATCCTCGGACGCGAAATAGCCCAAGACCCGAATGCCCTCGGCCAGGCCCAGCAGCTGGCAGGCCACGGCCGAGGCGTGGCGGCGGTCGGCGGTGGTATCTCCGATGGTCCTCGCCACCCCGGCCAGATAGGTCTCGCGCAGCTCGCGCTGGGTTACCTCCGGAGTGGGCGATTGCCTGATCCGCGGGACCAGGGTCTCCCAGGGATCAACCACCGCGGCATCACGCCGGTTGAGGATCTGCTGCACCAGCGCCCGGCCCAGGCGTTCGCGGGGCAGGTCCAGGTCTGCCAGCGGAACGGTGATGGTGCTGGCCACGGTGTACAGCTCGGCCTTGGAACCGAAGAGCTTGATCACCAAGGCGGGGGAGACCTGGGCGGCCTCGGCGATCTCGCGCACGGTAACATCATGAAATCCGCGCTCGCCGAACAAGGCCGATGCCGCTTGGCGGATGCGTCCCCGGCCATCGATGGCGCTCATGCTGGCAACTCGATATCCACACGCTCGGTCCGCGCCCGCAGAATGAGCTTGACCGAAGTGGCGGTGTCACTGTGCGGTGACGCGGCGGTTAAAACGTAGGTTCCCACCGGAGGCAGATCCAAGGTGTAACTCCCGCGCCCGTCGGTGTGGGTCGCGGCGATGAAGTCGCCGGCTCCGGCACTCAGGCTGACCAGGGCCCCGGTCACGGCCATATTGCCGGTAGCCACCACGCCACTGAGCGAAAGCGTATCGTGCAGTTCCACATTGTGCTCCGTGGTTCCGCCGGAGAAAGTCACCAGCTGGGAATTCGGTACCCAGCCCGCGGCGTTGGCGACCACCAGATAGCGGCCTGGTCCGGGCAGCGCCGCGGTGAAAAGCCCCTCGTGGTCGGTGCGCGCCCAATCGCCGGGGACGCCGTCCTGGCGCACAAAGGTCACAATGGCCGGGCGCTGGGTACCGCCGGCAGCGGACATGCTGACGCGGCCATGCACCATGGTCTCTGCGACGTTGTTCTCTGCCTTCGGCGTGCGCCCGCCGCTGGGGATGAACAAGGCAATGGAGATGCCGATGGCCGCTGCCAGCGCCGCGAGCCAGAACGCCAAATGCAGCGCGTCGATCGTGGGCAGCACGGTGCCGTTGTGCTCGACGACTAGCGTGGCGAGGATCAGGCCGGTCAGCGCGCTGGCCACGCTGGTGCCCAGCGAACGGATCAGCGCATTGACCCCGTTGGCCGAGGCGGTTTCGGTAATCGGCACCGCGCTCATGATCAGCGTCGGCATCGCGGCGTAGGAGAAGGCGACCCCGACGTTGACCAAGGTCGCCCCCGCGATCACCTGCCACACCGCATCATCCAGGAAGACCCGGCCCACGTAGGTGAGGGCCATAATCGCCGCGCCGAAGATCATCGTCGGTTTGCCTCCCCAGCGATTGAGCATCGCGCCGGCAACCGGGGACAAGAAGACCATGGCCAGCCCCGAAGGCACCATGGCGAGCCCGGCGACCAGCACCGACAAGCCAAAACCATAGCCGGTCTGCGTGGGGATCTGCAGCTGTTGGGTGGTGATGAGCATGTTGACGAACATCGCCACGCAGAGGAAGAACGAGGCGACGTTGGTCAGAAGCACCGGCCGCTTCACCGCGGTGCGCAGGTCCACCATCGGCTGGTTGACGCGCAGCTGCAGCGGGATCCAACCGGCAAGCAGCGCGAGTGCCAGAGCAAATAGGCCGAGTGTGAGCGGACTGTTCCAGCCCCAACTGGCACCCTTGGTGACGGCCAATAGGGCGGCGGTGAGTATTACGGAGAGGACCAGCGCCCCGGAGATGTCGAAGCGGCCGGGGGTGGTGATCGTCGATTCCTTGACCAGCAGCAGCACGCCTACGAGGAATACCAGGCCCAGGCCTGCGGAAACCCAGAACAGCGATTCCCAGCCATAGGCGTTGTAGAGCAGTCCGGACATCGGCATGCCCAGCGCCGAGCCGATGCCCAAGGTTGCGCTCATCAGCGCGACGGCCGAGGCCACCTTTTCCTTGGGCAATTCGTCGCGAAGCACCGAGATTCCCACCGGGATCAGCGAGGAGGCGAAGCCCTGCATGGCCCGCCCGGCGATCAGTGCGCCAAAGGATCCGCCGAGGGCGGCAACAAGCGAGCCGAGGGTCATCACGGCCAAAGCGAGCAGCAGCATTTTGCGCTTGCCGTACATGTCGGCCATGCGGGAAATGACCGGGGTGAAAATCGCCGCGCTGAGCAGCGTGGCGGTGACCAGCCAGGAGGAATCTTCGGCCGAGACGTCGAGGATCACCGGAAAATCAGGCAATAGTGGGACAACGAGGGTCTGCTGGAGCGCTACCACCATCCCGCACAAGGCGAGGATGGCGGTGGTCGCCCACGCGGGAACGGAACGTATCGGCACGACGGTGGCCTTCGGATAATAGATGGCGCAAATGGGGTGAACGGCTGTTTACCCTCTCTAAGAACACACGGACATTCGGTGTACTGTCAGGTAGGTTCCGGTGCCGGAGGGGGCGATGAGACCGTCGGAACCGGACTATCGGATCCTCAGCGTGCACGGCAGCAGGGCGTTCAGTGCCCTTTCGGTTGCATGGATTCCAGCTAGCAATTGTTGATCCGGAAAAGTTCATCCCGGACGATTTTTCAAAAGCGCCAGCGTACTTCTACAGAACGTAGCCGGCGATCACTTGGGAGAGGGCGCGAATATCGACTTTGCCCTTGAAATCCAGGCTCACCTTGCCCAGACCGCTAAACCACAGTTCCAATTCCGCGTCGAGATCAAAGGTTCCGGCCGTTTCGACGGAGAAGGCCTGGATGCGGGAGTAGGGCAGCGAGGTGTAGTCGCGTTTCTTGCCGGTCAGGCCTTGGACATTGACCGCAACGAGCCGCTTATTGGTGAAGACTACATAGTCGCGTGCACCCTTGAACGCGGCGAGCAGTTCTTCCCCGGAGACGAGCATGGGAGTTATTTCCGGGGCTACCTCGGCCAGATTCCATGGGCCGAGCTTGAACACCGAGGAGTTATTAAAATCGATCATGCCTCGATCCTAGGCATGACTTGGGACAATTTGGAGCGCATTCGTCGGTGGGCGTGCCTATGTGATGTTGGCAAGGAATGAAGCGCTCCGGGCGCATCTGTCGGAAGCTGGTGATACGTTGAGCCCATCGGGCCTTCGGGCGCATTACAGGGGGAACACGTGCCACTTTTCGCAATGAACTCGATCGAGCATGACGACGCAGTCGCCGATCTCAAGAAGTACTTTGAAATCCGAGAGAACGGTCGACCTCGATATTCAGGTTCGCAGTTCGAATCCTTCGCAGGTGGAGGTGACCTTCGCGAACCCAACAAGATCACTGCCGAGGATTTGATAGCGGTTTCGATGCTCTCGGTTCACGTTCCAGGACAGGCCGCATTGGGGATTTTGGGAACCTATGCGGAACAGCTCGGCGAACAACTTGCTCAGATTCCAGTGGGCCTTCGATTCGAGGAGCTGACCGAAGGAGAATTCCAGAAATTTCTGGCCGACGGATCTCCCGCAGACAAGTTGTGGGAGATCCTTCGTCAACCAGGGAACAGGTGGGGGATTGGGCAGACTACCGCGAGCAAGATCCTGGCCCGCAAGCGTCCGCATCTGATTCCTATATTCGATTCCGTGATCGCCAAGCGGGTAAAAATACCTGGCTCCGGTACTCAATGGGCTCGTTGGTGGGACGCGTTCCATCAGGATCCAGCTGAGGATGTAAAACTCGTTGAGAAGCTGAAGAGCATTCGCGAGGACGCGGGGCAAACGCACCTCTCGCTCTTGCGAGTGCTGGATATTGTGCTGTGGACAAGCGGCGGAAGGCAAGGCATCGTTCCCGATGCAACACTCGACGAGGCGTAACGAGCTGAACGACGAGCATCCCGCTTAGCTCCGCAAATTCCCGCCAACGGGTCAAGAATTTCATACGAAAAAATGCGTGATGGTCGCTCCGGATAGTTCTCGAAGCGACCATCACGCATTGCGTATTAGAAGCGAACGCTACTCGCCGAGCGCCGCGATTGCACGCACCGCGCGCGCGGCTTCGGCGCCCTTCGTGACGAAGTGCTCGAAGTAGAACTTTTCGTGCTCTTCGCTGGAGTGGAAGTGGTGCGGGGTCAGGCTCACCGAGAAGGTCGGCACATTCGTGTCCAGCTGCACGCGCATCAACCCATCGACAACCGCCTGAGCGACAAAATCGTGGCGGTAGATCCCGCCGTCGACTACTAGCGCGGCGGCCACCACGGCATCATACTTTTCCGACTGCGCTAGCCGCTTGGCCTGCAGCGGCATCTCGTAGGCACCAGGCACGGTGACCACATCGATGCCGTATTCAACACCGGAAGCATCCATATCTGCTTTGAACCCTGCCAGCGACTGGTCCACGATATCTGCATGCCAGCTGGCCTTGATGAATGCGATATTTAGTGGCTTGCTCATGTAATTCTCCTGTGTCAGTTTTTCTTGTATTAGGCAAAATCTCATCGGAGCCATTCGAACTGCTCAACGGCTCGGGCAGTCTGAAAACCAAGCTCTCCCTATCCAGCCTAGTGTCCTGCGTCTCATTCGCTTCAATGGCGGCGAGAATTGTTGTAACGATTGCTCTCCGCCGAGTGCCTACCCCGTAGCAGCGCCAGCGGCACCGATCTGGAATCGATGGCTGGCCCGTTGTACTTGATGCCCGGCTAGTTCGGGGCAACCGGACTATTTTCCTGCGGCGTGCTGCACTAGGCTTAAATCGCCTCGGAATCGCGTCTGATCTCGACATCTTGTTCATCGCGACGCGCTGTGGAGTGCCATCCGGCGGAACCTGCCCCGACAAGATCAAACCGAACGGAAACTTGATGCACGAGTATGATTTCTGGAATGCAATCCACGCTGAACGGCACAGGCTCCTGGAAATATTGTCGCGACTGGATCATGAGGCTTGGCAATCTCCCACGCTGTGCAGCAATTGGTCGGTCTCCCAGGTTGTCGCGCATCTGAGCGCCGCCGCAAACACCGGCACGATGTCTTGGCTGCGCAGCATCGTGTTGGCAGGTTTCAACTCCGCTGTGCATAACGAGCGTAGGCTGCGCAGATATTTGGGCGACACTCCTGCCCAGACGCTCGCGAACCTGCGTGCATCCGCCGAGAACACAGTCGCCCCGACCAAGGATTACGCGGCGATGCTCGGGGAAGTGATCGTCCACGGTCAGGACATCGCCCGGCCGCTTGCCCTCGAGCTGATCCCTGATCCGGATGCGGTGCACGAGGTTGCCAAATTCTTCTCCGAGCGGGATTTCGCGGTGAACAGCAAACGCCTCGTCACTGGTCTGGCCCTGAAAGCCGAAGATTCTTCCTTCTCGGCGGGAGACGGGCCGCTGGTCAAAGGCAAGCAACTCGATCTTGTCATGATCATGGCGGGACGGCCTGACTACCTGTCTTCCCTTCGCGGCGACGGGGTAGCGGTGCTCGCACAGCGGCTAGCCTAGGGAATCCCGTGAAGTAGCCAGGCCGGTAAAGATCAGCTCGGCGTTCTCCCTAGCGCCAGCCCAGCAGCGGAGCGACATGTTTGAGCACCGATTCGATAACGTGTGCGTTGTACTCGACTCCTAGCTGATTGGGCACGGTCAGCAGCAAGGTATCCGCCGCGGCAATGGCCTCATCCTCGGCCAGCGTCTTGGCCAGTTCATCGGGTTCTCCGGCATAGGACTTGCCGAAAATTGCGCGGGTTTTGGCGTCGATGTTGCCGATCTGGTCGGAGCTGTAGCGGTCGCGTCCGAAGTACTGCCAGTCCCGCTCATCGGTCAGGGCAAAGATGCTGCGGCTCACCGAGACCCGCGGTTCGCGTGCATGGCCAGCGTCTTTCCATGCCTGTCGGTAGAGCTCGATTTGCTCGGCCTGCTGCACATGGAACGGTTTGCCGGATTCGTCGTCTTTCAGCGTGGAGCTTTGCAGGTTCATTCCAAGTTTCGCCGCCCACACGGCGGTGGCGTTCGAGCCCGAGCCCCACCAGATGCGCTCGCGCAAACCCTCGGAGTGAGGTTCTATGCGCAAGAGCCCCGGGGGATTGGGGAACATCGGCTTGGGGCTGGGCTGGGCGAATCCTTCTCCGGAGAGCACTTGGAGCAGACGCTCGGTATGCCGGCGTCCCATCTCGGCGTCGCTCTCGCCCTCATGCGGTTCGAAACCAAAATGGCGCCACCCGTCGATGACCTGTTCCGGTGAACCGCGGCTGATGCCCAACTGCAGGCGGCGGTTGGAGATGAGGTCGGCGGATCCGGCGTCCTCGGCCATGTACAACGGGTTTTCGTAGCGCATGTCGATGACGCCGGTGCCGATTTCGATGCGGCTGGTGCGCGCTCCGATGGCGGCGAGCAGCGGGAAGGGGGATGCGTATTGCTGGGCGAAGTGGTGCACGCGGAAGTATGCGCCGTCCGCGCCGAGTTCCTCGGCCGCAACCGCTAGATCGATTGCTTGCAGCAGCGCATCCGAGGCACTGCGGGTTCCTGACTGTGGGTGATCAGTCCAATGCCCAAAGGACAAAAATCCGATGTTCTTCATACTTGTGCCCAACGCATATTGCCCGGCCGGTATTCCGCAAGGTCGCCGCGCCCGGGGGCTAGGCGGGAATCGGAGCCAGCGCACGGGCCGCTGCGGCCAGCGCCTCCGGGCGGCGTGCCGGATCGCGGACCAGATTTGCGGGCAGTCTCCCGGCGAAGCTCCACCCGAAACGGGTGGCTAAGGCCCGCAGACCCGCCAGATTGCATTCGGCAAGCTGCGTGGGGCGGTCCGGGTAGCTGCCCAGCACCAGCGTGCCGCGGGAGAAGCCGCGGGCCGCACAGGCCTCCAAGGTCAGCGCGGTGTGGTTCAGGGTTCCCAGGTCCGGGCGGGTGACGACCACCAGCTCCGCCGAGACGGCCGCGGCCAGATCAGCGATGGTTTCGCCCGCGGACGTCAGCTCGACCAAGAGCCCTCCGGCGCCCTCGACAAGCACCTCGTCATAGGCAGCTGCCAGCTCGCGGATCCGCCGCACGTGCTCGGCCAGGGGCGGCAGGACCTCGGCGGGGTCGGCGAATCCCGCGCACCGGGCCGCATCCAGCGGTGCCATCGGCGCACACAGCCGCACCCCCTCGGCGGTGCCCAGCCGCTCCGGGTGGCCAAGCCAGCCGGCCGCGTCTTGCACGTCTCCGGGCTGTCCGGGAAGCACACCGGTCTGCGCCGGCTTGTAGATCGCCGCCCGGGCACCGCGGGCCAGCGCCCGGGCGGCGAGCACGGCGGTGGCCACCGTCTTGCCCACCTCGGTGTCGGTTCCGGTGATGGCGTGGATCATCGGTGGGTCCTTTCGAAGGGGAATCCAGTCGGCACCGCGACCGGCGCCTGGAAGGAGAGCAGGTGGGCGAAGCGTGGGGCCGCGCCGGCGGCTTCGAGGTCCGGAAGGCAACGGGCCGTTTCGGCGAGCACCAGTTCGGCCTCCATCCGGGCCAGGCCCGCCCCCAAGCAGCGGTGGACGCCATGGCCGAAGGCCAGCGAATCGTCGCCGCCGGTGCCGAGGATTCCGCCGGACAGGCGCAGCACCAGCTCCTCGCCGACGGCGAATTCGTGATCGCCGACGCGGGCGTCCACCGCGGCGATGCGCCGCCAGGTTGGCACCGAGGAGGCGACGGCCAGCACCTCGCGCACCACGGCTTGGGCCGCGGCTGGTCCGGTGTCCGGGTCGGCGCAGGCGGCCCAGTGGCCCTCGCGCAGCGCCGCGTGCAGAGTGCTCTGGATGAGCATCGCGGTGGTCTCCTGTCCGGCGATCCCCAGGAAGTAGGCCAGCGAGCGGATTTGGCGTTCGGGAACTCCCGAGCGATGCAGCACGGCATAGAGGTTCGGCTCCTGGCTCCTGACCGCCTCGTGAACCGTCTGATCCAGCCAGGCATAGAATTCGGCGGCGCTGGCGGCGAGCACCAGCTGTCGTTCCTCCTCGGGCCACCCCCAGAACAATTCCAGCGAATCCTGGCTCCAGCGTTTGAGTTTTTCGGCCGGCGGCACGCGCACCCCGGTCAGCACCGCCATGATTTCGACGGGGATCACCGCGGCCAGCTCTACGGCCAGATCCAGGGATTCCCCGTTGCGGTAGCGCGGTTCGAGCCGGGCGCAGATTTCCCGCACTCGTTCGGTGACCGGCTGGCGCTGCGACTGGACCTTGGCGGGGCTGAAGAATCCGGCGACGAGCCGGCGCACGGAGAGGTGTTCGCTGCCCGAGGCGCTGGCGAGCACCGGTGGCAGCGCGAATTTCACCGCGGCCAGGATCCGCAACGCGGCCGGGGTGAGGTTGATGGCGGTGCTCAGCGCGTTGGCCGTGGTGAATTCCCCGGGGCGGCGCAAGATGCCGCGCACCGTGTCCGGGTCCTCGACGCTGCGGTAGCGCCGGTTGATGGCTTCGGGAAAGGCCGCGGGCAGCGGGCCGGCCAGCGGGGCGTCGGCCAAGCTGCCGGCGGTGGGGGCGTAGGGGCAATTCATGATTCCTCCTCGATGGCCGCCCGGGCTACCTTCCCGATGGCCGTGGACAGTTCGGCCGGTTGCTGGTGGGCGTGGGCGGTCAGCCGGATACGGGAGATTCCGTCGGGGACGCTGGGCGGGCGGAAGCAGGATACCGCGATGCCCTGCGCGGCCAGGGTGGCGGCGGCCCGCACGGCGGCCGCGGCGCTGGGCATCTTCACCGAGTGGATCGGTCCGGCCCCGGATTCCACCCGCCCGGCCAGTTCCGGGTACTCCGCCAACAGACCGCGGATCAACCGCTGGTTCCGGGCCAGCGCGGCAAGCCGGGCCCGGTCCGCCAAGCGCAGGGCGGCCAAGGCACCGCCGGCGGCGGCGGGGGCCAGCGCGGTGTCGAAGATGAAGGTGCGGGCGGTATTGAGCAGATGTTCGCGCAGCGCTGCGGCAGCCGGGCCGCCGAAAAGCACCGCTCCGCCTTGGGCGCCCAGCGACTTGGACAGGGTTGCGGTGGTGATTACCTGGCCGCGAGCTTCGAGGCCGGCGGCGCGCAGCGCCGACCCGGATTCGCTGGCGGCCAGCGAGTGGGCCTCATCCACCAGCAGCAGCGCGCCGAACTCCCGGCACGATGCTGCCAGCTCGGTTAGCGGCGCAGCGTCGCCGAAAACCGAGTAAACCGATTCGACGGCCAGCAGCACCCGAGGCTTGGGGTGCGCGCTGCTGTGGTTGGCTTGGAGCAGCCGCCGGAAGCTGGCCAGGTCGTTGTGCCCGGCGGTGGCCACAGCCGCGCCGGAGAGCCTGGCCCCGTCGACCAGGCTGGCATGGGCATGCTCGTCCAGGATGAACAGGCTGCCCGGACCGCCCAGGGAGCCGAGCACCCCGAGGTTGGCGGTATACCCGCTGGAGAAGACCAAGGCGGCATCCCGGTGCGTATACCGGCACAGCGCGGCCTCCAGCTCCCGGTGCACTGCTAGAGTTCCGCTGGCCATTCGGCTTGCACCGGCCCCGGTGCCGTAGCTTTCCAGGGTTTCGGCGGCGGCCCGGAGCACCTCGGGATGATTCGAGAGACCCAGATAGTCGTTGGAGGCCAAATCAATGGATCCGGCCCGCAGCGCATCGCTGCGGCGCAGGCCGCGGCGCTCGCGCACGGTGGCTCGGGCGGACAGCCAGCGCTCCCAGCCGGAGGTATTCTCAGCCATGGACCTGCTCCACCGCGGCCAGCAGTCCGCGGCCGAGCGCGGCGAGCTCTTCGGGGGTGCTGATATAGGGAGGCATGACGTAGACCAGATCGCGGAACGGGCGCACCCAGACCCCCTGCGCTACCGCCGCTCGAGTCACTTCGGGTACGTCAACCGGGGCGTGAAGTTGGATGACTCCAACCCCGCCGAGCACCCGCACGTCCTTGACTGATGCCAGTCCGGCCGCCGGGGCGAGCCCGGTGCGCAGCCCGGATTCCAGCGCGGTAACCTGGGCCTGCCAGGGTGCCGCCGGTGGGCTGCCGGCCGGTGCACCGACGAGCAGGTCAAGCGAGGCGCAGGCCACCGCGCAGGCCAGCGGGTTGCCCATGAAGGTCGGCCCATGCAGCAGCGCGGACCCGGCGGACCGAGTGCCGCTGGCAAGCGCGGAGGCGATTTTGCTGGTGCAAAGCATCGCGGCCAGGGTGAGATACCCTCCGGTCAGCGCCTTGCCCACGCACATGATGTCCGGGACGATGCCTGCATGCGCCACGGCGAACAGCTCGCCGGTGCGTCCGAATCCGGTGGCGATTTCATCGGCAATCAGCGGCAGGTCGTGCTCGTCGGCGAGTTCGCGCAGGATGCCGAGCGCCGCCGGCGGGTAGATGTGCATGCCTCCGGCGCCCTGGAGCACCGGTTCGCACACGATCCCGGCCAGCTGTGCGGAGTTTTCGGAGATCAATGCGCGCACCGTGCATTCCCAGTCGGCCAGCTCGGAGACGAGGTATTCCCAGTGCCCCTGTGCGCTGCGGCGTGCGCTCGGGGGCTTGGGCAGGAACAGCTCGGCGGAGGAGCGCGGCGCGAAAGCCGCGTGCATTCCGTCCTGCGGGTCGCAGATGCCCATGGTGGCGAAGGTGTCCCCGTGGTAGCCGCCGCGCAGGGCCGCGAACCGGTGGCGCGTGGTGCGGCCCTTTGCCTCCTGGTATTGGAGGGCGAGCTTCAGGGCCACCTCGACGCTGATTGACCCGGAATCGGCCAGAAACACGTGGCGCAGCTCGCCCGGGGCCAGGTCCACCAGCCGCTCGGCCAATTCGATGGCCGGGGCGTGGGTCAGCCCGCCGAACATCACATGGCTGAACTTCTCCAGTTGTCCGCGCGCCGCGGCATCCAGCGCCGGGTTGCGGTAGCCGTGCACCGACGACCACCACGAGGACATCCCGTCGATCACCTCGCGGCGGATGCCGGTCTCGTCTTCGAGGACCAGCCGGGCGCCGCGTGCCTCGGTGACCGCGTAGCCTGCCCCGGCATCAAGTGCGGCATAGGGGTGCCAGAGCAATCCTGCGTCGCGGGAGAGCAGGCTGGCATCGGTGGGCATCACGCGTTGGGGTTCTCTGCGGTCCCGGCGCCGCGGCGGCGCAGCACCGGTTCGGTCTCGCCGGCGCCGCCACCTGAGGCCGCTTTGCCGCAGGCCGCCGAGGCCGCGGAGGAGCAGCAGGATCCGGCGCACCCGGCCGCGGCGGCATTGTCTGCGTCCGCTGGTTGGCGGGCGGCGTGGGCGGCGGCTTCGTGCAGGGTCTGGGCGATCTGCGCGGTGTTTTTGCCTTCCTGGCCCAGCACCACGAATCCGGCGTCGGCGATCATCGCCAGGTCGGCGCGTGCATCCTGGCCTTCGCTGGTCAGGTAGTCGCCCAGAAAGAGCGAATTAGCCACTTCCAGCGCGGCGGACTGCAGGGAGCGCAGGTGCATTTCCCGGCCGGCGGCGATACGCAGTTCCTTGTCCGGGCAGGCCAAACGAACCAGTGCGAGGATGCGCAGGCAAGCCAGCGGGGTGAGGTTCCAGGTGCCTTCCAGGGGAGTGCCGTCAAAGGGCATCAGGAAATTGACCGGAATTGAGTCGGTATCCAACGCACGCAGCGCGAAGACCGCTTCGATGAGCTGGTCGGTGCTTTCGCCCATGCCGACAATGAGTCCAGAGCAGGGGGAGAGGCCTGCCCCCTTGGCCTGTTCGACGGTGGCTACGCGCTCCTGGTAACTGTGTGTGCTGCAGATTTCCGGGTAGAGGGATTCTGCGGTGTTGAGATTGTGGTTATAGGCGTCGGCGCCGGCCGTCTTGAGCTGTTCGGCTTGTCCTCCTTTGAGAATGCCCAGGCAAGCGCAGACCTCTACCTGCGGATGTTCTTCTTTGAGCTGGTCAATCATGGTGCTCACGCGATTGACGTCCCGGTCGGTGGGCCCTTTGCCCGAGGCCACCAAGCAGACCCGCGAGGCTCCGGCGGCAATGCCCAGTCCGGCCTGGCGGACCGCTTCATCTGGTTTGAGCCAGGTGTATTTCAGGATTTCTGCCTTGGAGCCCAGGCGTTGCGAGCAGTAGGTGCAGTCTTCCGGGCACAATCCAGATTTGAGGTTCACCAAATAGTTCACCTTCACGGTGTTGGAGAAGTGCTTCCTGCGCAGCCGGCCGGCTGCCGTAACGAGCGTTAGTGTCTGCTCATCAGATGTGGCCAGGATAGCGCGGGCCTCGGCCACGGTCAGGCGATGCCCTTCGCTGATCCGTGCGGCGAGGGCAAAGGGGTCAAGCGCGATGCGCTTCGGGCCGGTTAGTGTTGTCATCAAAAATCTCCTGTTGAACAGTGTTCAATATTGTTTGAATTCACTGTACAGCGGATTTCCGAATCATTGAACACTGTTCAGGTTTTTGGCTCGAAGATTAAATGAAGCAGCTCGCGTCGTTCGATGCCAACCAAACGACGCGAGCTGCGAGAAGCTATCGCTAAACCGGAGAGACCACCCGAACCAAGGGGTTGTCCAAATCGCCGGCATAGAGCAGCCCGCCGGATTGATCCGAAAGATCCAGCATCTGCTGGTTATTTCGCAATTGCAGCCGGTTCAGGCAAGAGAGCGGGAAGCTGTCGGCAAACAGGCCCAATGCCTCGAAGCGGTCTGCAAAATCAGGATGCTGTTCCCGGTAGTTCAACAGGTTTTCGGTGACGACCTGCCAGAATTCGGTTTCCGGGAGCAAGGATTCGGCATCCAATAACGGGGCGAGGAAGCGGAAGAAGGAATCAAAAACATCGGTGAAAATCGAAAGCACCGGGTCGCCTCCGGTGCGCACCCGACGAATTGTTTCCGGAAGTTCCACGCGGTCCGAGAGCACCGCAATTTCTTCGCCCAGGTCCTTGAGCAGCACCCGCTGCACCGCCCCGTCGCGCAGGACCAGGATGATGTTCTCGCCGTGCGGCATGAACACCAGATCATAGGCCGCGAGGCAATGCACCAGCGGAGCCAGATAGGCCTCCAGGTACTGGTTGAGCCACACCTTCGGTTCAAGTCCGCTCCGGCGGATCAGCGCCGCGGCATAACTCTTGCCGTGGGCATCGACATGGAGCAAACTGGCCATCGTGGCAAGGGTTTCGCCCGGTCCCAGCATGTCGATGGGCGACTCGCGCCAGAGCGCGGCAAGCATCTTGCGCTGTGGTGCGCTGGGCGTCGTGGCCGCCTCGAACTGCTGGTTTCGATAACCAACGGCCGCGACCTCGCGCAGCAACGCCACCGGTTGCGAGGCGAGTACCGGATCCGAGGCGAAGAGCTCATAAAGCCACTGATTGATGGCCGGAGTGACCTTCATATAGTCCGCGCTGAGTCCGCGCATGAACCCCATGTTAAGAATCGACATCGCGGTCTTGACATAGTGCTTGCTCGGTGAGGTGACATTGAAGAATGTGCGAATCGACTGTTGCGCCTGGTACTCGTCCGCGGAATATCCCAGCCAAATCAACTGGCCACGAGCAATGTCGTTGGCAAAGGTGGTGGACAGCCGGTTCTCCCATTGCCAGGGGTGGACCGGAAGATAAATGTATTGCGCAGGATCAAGTCCGGTACCGGCCAGACGCCGGGAGAGGTGCCGATCCAATTGCGCTTTGGCCTCACCGTCCAGTTCTTGTTCAAGCAACGACTGGTAGTCCAGCCCGTCGATGGAGTCGAATGAAGCCTGCGAAATATGCGCGGCAACCCAACCGAGCCGGATAGCGGACCCGGTTTCCGGCGCATAACGCAGGTAGTCTAAGCTTCCCACCCCAATGCGCCCATTGTTGGCCACGAAGCACGGATGCCCCTCGGTCATGGAGGATTCGATGCGTTGGAAGGATTCTGCCGGGCTGCCGGCGGCTTCGGCAAGCTGCGTGCTGTCGTGCAGCGCGTGCGCCTGCTTGTAGCAATGGCTGCCTAGCGTGCTGTTTAGCTCCTCTAGATAAGTGGGGAGCTGTGCTTCGCTGAGCGTGAGTTCGGTGGCGAAAAGGGTGACAAAATCCAAGACGTCTACGTCGCTGCCGTCCCAGCCCTCCGCGCCCTGGACTAGATGTTCAACCGATGACTGCGAGATCTGCCAGTGATTCAGCGCGTAGCGTTGGGCGGTAAATACATAGCGGTGTCCCTGCTTTTCGACCCGGTAACGGTCCTTTCCCAGGGGGAGCGGCTCCAGCAGGCGCTCGTGGCTGAATTCGCCTAGGGCCTTGGCCAGAACATGCCGATTCGCCCGTTCCCAGCGAGCCGGGCTTAGATGGTTGGCGCCGGCTGATATCCCGGTGGTGCGCTCAAAATCCTCGCGGGTGCAAATTGAAAGCAACGCCGCCTTGGGGCCTTGTGGCTCATCAAGCGTGACTTCTTTCAGCGGCTGGAAGCCGACGCGCGAGTTGAGCGCTTGAATCGCCTTGTTCCGCACATCAGGTTCAACCACCACCCGTTCAATTCCCGGTTGCGCGAAAGCGTGCCGGATGGCTGCGCCGAGGGCATGCAAGGTAAATCCTGTCTCGCCTTTCCCGGCGGGGTCCGGAGCCAGGAAGTGCAGCCCGCGGTCTCCACGAACGTACGGGTATTTTCCCGCAAGACTGGATGTCGAGGGATCGTAGAGTTCTACCAGGAAGCGTGGTTCACCGCGGAGCTCTCCAAGGAGCACCTCATAGTCGGGGAGCTCCAGCAGTCCGCGATATTCGGTTTCAATTTCGTCAAGGCTTGCGGTGGGCATTCCCCAATAGCGGGCATGCTCGGTGGCGATCCAGGAATGCAAAAGCTTGGCGTCGGAGGGCAGTTGAATGCTGCGGAAGGTAAATGAGTCGTAGGTCGTCATGGGGCTCCTAGTCTTGGGCCGAGATTGGCTGCGGTTGGCAAGTTGGCAAGTTCTCCAGCGAGGCGGCACCGAACCGCTGGAAGGCGATGCGGTCCTCGACCCGGTAGACCTCGCGCCCGGCAATGCGGTTGATAAGTACCGAATTTCTGTAGGCGCCCATGCCTAGATCCGGGGCGGTGAATCCGTGCGTGTGCAGTTCAGCGTTTTGCACGAAGATGTCGTGGTTCGTGCCTATCGAGTAGTTGCGGTCCACGTCCAGGCGGCCGTCGGGCAGTCGGGTGATTCGGTCTTCGAGGCCTTCGAGGAAGTCTGGTGTGCCGTTGCGGTAGCCGGTGGCGAGCACCAGCGCGTCGGTGAGGAACGCGAGCTTCTCCTTTTCCCGTTCGTGGTGCAACTCGACCTGGATCGCCCCGTCCTGCGGGGCCACGGCTGTCGCGGCGCATCCTGTGCGCAGGTGAACGGGGGCCGGAGAAGCCACGCTGCGCTGGTAGAGCTCTTCATGTATTTCATCGATCAGGTCGGCATTGATGCCCTTGTACAGGCCTTTTTGCGCCTTGGACAGAGCGTCGCGTTCCGTGATCGGCAGGGCGTGGAAGTGGTCGATATATTCTGGGGAAGTCATTTCCAAGGTCAGCTTCGTATACTCCAGCGGGAAGAAACGCTCGGAGCGTGTCGCCCATACCAAATGGTCGTGTTCCGGCAGGCTGCGCAGCAGGTCAAGGAAGACCTCCGCGGCGCTCTGTCCACTGCCCAGCACCGTGACGACCTTGGGCCTCTGCTCGGCCTTGGGCTCAATGATGCTCTGCCGTGAATGCAGGTACTCGGAGGAATGGGTCACCGAGCTCGTGGACAGCAACTGCTCGTCGACAAACTCCGGGAGATAGGGCTGGGAACCGGTGCCGAGCACCAGCTTGTCCGCGCTGAAATGGGTCAGACCTCGATCGGTGAGCACCGAAAGCTGGTAGGCGCCGTCCGCATATTCGGCGGAAAGCACCCGATGGCCGAAGCGGACACTGGGCAGCAGCTGCGCAGCCCACGCGAGATAGTCGCTGTATTCCTTGCGCAGCGCGTAGAAGTTTTCGCGGATGTAGAACGGGTAGATTCGCTCCTTTTCCTTCAGATAGTTCAGGAAGGAAAACTTGTTGGTGGGATCTGCGAGCGTGACAAGATCTGCCATGAAGGGCACTTGCAGGTGCGCGCCGTCCAGCATCATGCCCGGGTGCCACACGAAGTTGTCGCTGGCCTCGAGCACCGCGACCGTCAACTCCGGTAGCGGGTCGGTGAGGGCGGCGAACCCTAGATTGAAGGGGCCAGCGCCAATGGCGATCACATCAAAGTGCTCCTGGGCTAATCCACGGTTCATGCGCGGGCTCCTTCTAAGCGTTCGAGCAGCAAGTCATTGCCGACGCGGCAAATTGCGTCGAGTATTTCGGTCAGGTCTTCCATGGTGGTATTCGGGTTCAGCAAGGTCAGCTTGAGCATCCGCCGGCCGTCCACGGTGGTGGCTGCGATCATCGCTTCGCCGGTGCGGTAGAGCCGCTGGCGAATCTGGTTGGTCAGTTCATTCATTTCGGAGCAATCCAGGTGGTTGCCGGGTGCTTTGAAGCTGAAGACCAAGGTGCTCAGCTGCACCGGGGCCGCCAGCTCCAGCTGTGGCCGGAGGGAGACCTCGGCCTCGAGGGATTCGGCGAGTTCGATCACCCGGTCGAACATGGTACCCAGACGCACCGCTCCGAGTGTGCGGAGGGTGACCCAAAGCTTCAGCGCATCAAAGCGCCGAGTGGTCTGCAACGACTTGTCGACCTGGTTGGGGGTCTGCTGGGCTTGGGACTTCGGATTCAGGTATTCGGCGTAGTGGGCAATGGATTCGAAGGAATCTGCCTCGTGCAGGATCAGCGCGCTGGAACCGATTGGCTGGAAGAAGGACTTGTGGAAGTCCACGGTCACCGAGTCTGCAAGCTCAATGCCCGACAGCCGTTCGCGGTGCGAGGACGAAAGCAGCAGTCCGCCGCCATATGCGGCGTCGACGTGGAACCAAGCACCGACTTCATTGGCCAGGGCGGCTATGGGACCCAAAGGATCGATGGCACCGAAGTCGGTGGTCCCGGCGGTCGCGGAGATCGCCATCGGAACCAGCCCACGGTTGAGATCGTGGGCAATCTGCTCGCGTAACTTGCCGGCATCCATTCGGTGGTGGCCGTCGGTTTCGATGCCGACCGCCGCTTCATGGCCCAGCCCCAGCATCATGGCTGCGTTTGAGATGCTGAAGTGAGCGTCTTGTGAGGTGTAGATGCGCAGGTTCTGCAGCCGCTGAGGCAACGGTCCGGAGGTTTTCGACACCGCGGCGTTGCGGGCTATCAACATGGCTTGCAGATTGGACTGGGTGCCACCGGAGGTGAAAATGCCATCCGCGGCGAGTTGCGGGAATCCGATGAGCTGCGCGGTCCACGCGGTGAGGCGACGTTCAATGAGCGTGGCCCCGGCGCTCTGGTCAAAAGTATCCATTGAGGTGTTCAGGCTGGTGACGAACGCTTCGGCGGCCACGGCAGGAATTGCCACCGGGCAATTGAGATGCGCGGCGTACTTCGGGTGATGGAAATAGACGGCGTCACGCAGGTAGATCTTTTTCAGCTCGTCAAAAGACTCGGCGTTGCTCCCAAGCGGTGAGTCGAGGTCGATGGCATCGACCAGCCCTCGCAGATCCTCTGGATAGGGGCCTGTGGTGGGTGACTCGACGGCGGCCAGCTGATCGGTGACCCGCAGCAGTGCCTCTCGGGCCTCGGACTCATAGCGATCTAAGGTGCCCGAGCACAGCAATGAGTCATCAAAAAGCTGCGAGTCAAACAGGGGGGGATGTGCAGGGTCTCAAGAGAGGTTCCCACGGATACTCCTCACATGGTGAATTAAGTATTTGGTTAGTCTTCCCTAACCGCGAACTATTAACATCACAACTAAGTAACGTATTGCAAGCCCTTTGTGGATATGACGATCCGGTGGGAACCATCTGAAGGCGCCCAAGGGATCGAAATGGCAGTGAATTTTGAGCTCGAGGCGAAGATGGGATTCTCGCCAGATTTCGCCGCTTAAGCACGGAAGATTGCCGGTCGACAAGGAGAAATGCTGGTCGGCTCGGTTCGGAATGAGGTAGCGTTGACATGGGGTCCCGGTGTGACGTATCTGACAATTATCATGGAGCGTAATGGAAACGACTTTGCGTGGTGAGCGACGTTTCCTTTTATCAAATACCAGCGACGCAGCCGGCAGAAGCCTGGCAGACTTCACCGTGGACCTCATCTTTGTCACCACCCTTGGTGCTAGCGCCTGGCAAATGGGGCTGCTCAACACGTTGGGTTCCGTCGCGTTCCTCGTCGCCACGATTCCCATCGGGTATCTGGTTGACCGTTACCGGCCTCTGCGGTTGCTGCGCATTGGGCTTGCCGCCAAGCTCGCGCTGGCCGGTTGCCTCTTGCTGCTGACCTTCACCGGAACCCTGAGTATCGGGTACGGATTCCTGCTGGTCACGCTACTGGGCGTCTGCAATGTCGTAGCAGAGACTGCGCAGGTCTCGGCCGTCCCGCAATTGCATACGAACACCGGCGCGAGACGCGCAACCTCGATGAGTCGGCTGATCGCTAAACTCACCGCCGCGGATCAGTCGCTGGCGATTATCATCCCTGTTGCCGCGGGCACCGGCTTCGTCATCTTCGGAGCGTCAACACTTCTGGCGGTCGCCGTGGTCCTGGCCATGCTGGCCCTGGGCCTCGCCTATCTGGTCAGGCTCCCACGCAAGCCAGATTCGCATGGAAGTCAAGGTCCCGGAGGCAAGGAAGCAAAACACGATACTCACTGGCTATCCGGGCTGAAATACCTGCGTACAAACCGGACCCTGATTGCGGTCACCATTGCGGTCATGTGCTCAAACTTCGGGCTCGCGCTAGGCTCCGCGGTAGAAGCGCTGTTCATCGTGAATTACCTAGGATTCGGTGCCCAGGGATTTGGTATTTTTGCCGGACTGGGCGGTGCCGGTGGGCTGCTAGGTGCCGCGCTGGCCACGCGCATTGCCGTCCGGTTTTCAACGGCTCGGCTGACGACGGCGACGTTGCTCAGTCAATTTTTCTTGGCCACCATGGTTTTTATCGCCGCATTCACCGCACCAGTAGTTTCCATGATTCTGCTCGGCGTGCAGGCAGTGGCATGGGGGATCGTGGTGATCGTTTTCAACATCGCCGTCTCGGCGTGGGTTGCAGACATCACGCCCGAGCAGCTTTTGGGCAGGGTGAGCAGCGCTCGCCGATTGTTCACTTTTGGCGCGATACCGTTGGGAAGCCTCGCCGGCGGCGTCATCGGTTCGGCCTTCGGCATTCCGGCTGCGCTGGGGCTGTGGCCGCTGGCCGTTGCCGCCGGGCTCATCGGATACCTCGTGGTGCGCCCCCGAAAGGCACTTTTGAGCGCAGGCCAGACTCGGTGACCTTAAACGATAAGCTTGGAAAACCAGCTCCCCAAACGAAGGCTTCCACGCTCGTGAAACTCGTCATCGATGCCCGCTACACCCGGGTCACCCATCACGACGGAATCAGCCGCTATACCGCGGGACTCATCGAAGCAACGGCCAAGATCGCCGACGTGACGATGCTGATCAACGATCTGCGGCAGCTGGACCTGCTGCCAGATGTTCCGTACCTCAAGATTTCTGCCCCCACGAGCGTCCTTGAACCGTTGGTGGCCCTGCAGATCAATAAGCTGCAGCCAGATGCGGTGTTCTCCCCGATGCAGACCATGGGCACGCTGGGGCGAAAATTCCCGGTCATTCTCACCCTGCACGACCTGATTTACTATGCGCACCCGCATGCCCCGAAATTCTTGCCCGCGCCCATCCGCTGGGGCTGGTTCCTGTTCCACCAGGTCTACTTCCCGCAACGAATTCTGCTGAACCGTGCCGACGCGGTAGCTACCGTTTCACAAACCACCGCGGATCTGATGCGCAAGCACAGGCTCACTAAGCGACATATCGGCTTGGTATCCAATGCTCCGTCGCGCGAGAGCGCAAGCCGCGATCTGCGAGCGACCGCGAAGAACACGCTGCTCTACATGGGATCATTTATGGAATATAAAAACGTCGAGACGTTGATCCGGGCCATGCGGCTGCTGCCCGATTACGAGTTGCACCTGCTCAGCGGCATCAGCCAGCAGCGTCGCGCCGAGTTGGAAGCTGAAATTCCGCACAACGCCAAGGTGGTATTCCATGGGGGAGTGAGCGACGAAGAGTATGCCCGCTTGCTGGCTTCGTGCACCGCCTTGGTGACCCTGTCGCGTGAAGAAGGATATGGGCTTCCGCTGGTGGAAGCGATGAGTGCGGGCACTCCGGTGGTAGTCACCGACATGCCGATCTTCCGAGAAGTGGCCCAAGATGCGGCCCTTTTTGCGGACCCCGATAGCGCGGAAGCCTTCGCGCAACAGGTGCAGAAGCTCTCGGACCGGGATGTCTGGAGAGAATATGCGGACCGTTCGCTTGTTCGTGCCGGCCAATATTCGTGGGATGCCTCGGCCCGGCAATTAGTTGAACTGGCGCAGTACGCGATTGAGAACTCGCGCCGTTCGCCAAAATAGGTTTCGACTTGGATTTGAAAGGAATCGCCGACTCTCGGGTCGGGTAGCTGCATGCCTTGCGCGCGAGTTGAATCCCTGATTTCAAAACAGTACTTGGCTAGTGCTAAAGTAGTTCTCGTAGCTTTCCTCCATAGCTCAATTGGCAGAGCATTCGACTGTTAATCGAAGGGTTACTGGTTCAAGTCCAGTTGGAGGAGCCAGGTGAACACCCCGTATTCATCTTCAGATGAATACGGGGTGTTTTTTAGTATCGATCCGTTGTTCGGCACCCGGGCACGCGAATGGTCCTTCTGGTGGGTCAATGCCTGTGCGTTTACAGAACTATTACGCGCCACGACGGTCTCAAAAATTGCGTTGGGTTGCTGGGCGCAGCCGTCGGCGTCAATCAGGAACAAGCTTCCTCACTGGCCTAGTTGGAGAAGGAGTTATTTTCCGCGAAAACGAGTAGGGTCGGCGGTCACGAAACCAATTGATGCAAGAGGGTCCTTCACTTCCGACGCTCACGTGTTTCATGGTGGTTCTTGCCACGTCTGTTTTCGTTCGTATCATTGATATTTGCAACTGTATCCACGCGAGGGCGCGCAGACGGACGCTCCAGGAGCAGGCCAACTCCGGCAAGAATGATGAAAAGTCCGCCAATGAGTCCGAAGGTCACGGGCTCGTCCAGCCACAGCACGCCTATGGTGGAGGCCGAAATGGGAACCAGAAGCGCAACGGTCGATGCAGTCACCGGCCCAGCTTGGCGAATAACCCAGAAATAGACCAAATAGCCCGCGGCGGTAGCTCCGAGGCCCAGCGCAAGGACGGCAATTAGCGGACCGCCAGTGATTGGGCCAATCGGGGGTGCGATGGCGGTAAGTGGGACCAGAAGTGTTGCAGCGGCAAGTTGCTGGCCGAGGGCGAGTGTCATGGGAGGAGTGCCGAGAAATGACTTTCGGGCGTAGACGCCGCCCACAGCGTATAGCAGAGCCGCTGTCAAGGAGGCTCCAACCGCCACCAGTGCGCGGCTATCGACCTGCAACGGAGCTCCTCCCACGAGCATCGATACACCGACAATGCCAGTTATGACACCTACCATCTGGCGTCGAGTGACCCTTTGCCTAAGCCAGAAAGCGGCAACGAATACCGTGAACATTGGTGTTGTGGCGTTCAAGATCGACGCCATCGACGCGTTGAGTCCAACGATTGCCGTTGCGACAAGCGTGAGTGGAGCCGCGACATTAAGGGCCGCTAACAGTAGGAATGCAGGGAACCGCCGGCCGACTGCGTGCCAAGTTGCTTTGCTGGCAGCAGTCATAAGCGTAAGCGCCAACGCTGCGACGATGAAGCGACCATGGGTCGTTCCGACGGCTCCGAATGCCGGAGCGGCAATGGCAATCAAGGGGAACAAACTTCCCCAGAGCAGGCCAACTAGCAGTAGGGCGCCGGTTACTCGTACTCGGCCGGACAGGGCAACTCGCGCGCGTCGCCTTGGCCTTTGGTTGTAAGTTTTCGAAATGTCCGGTCGATGTGCGTCAGTCATGCTAAATCGCGACCTTTCGCTTCAGATCTTGGAACAACTGGAAATGCGCGGAGGATCCGTACCACGCGCTCCCTGACTGGAGTAAGTTGCTGATTCGCCGTCGTTCTCCTTGGCGCCACCGCACGGCCGTGTCACGCGGCATGTCCCGATCAATATTGGCGTTCGTGCCACTGATTCCAGCTGCGTCCAGCCGATTCGCAACGGAGTGTTCGGCTTGGTGCCAATCGAAGCCAACGGTCTCAATGCGTTTCGTCAGCAAATTAGATGCGCCGAAGAGTTCTGTGGACTCTCTCATTAGGTCTCCTTGGGTGAGGTTTCCGGAAATTCGATGTTGTTTGCCCTATGAAGAGCGTTAGCTGTCATTTGAGGTCAGCCATCGGGCCTTTCTCCTGCCGTATGACCGGTCGTGATGACGTCTCGGTGTGCTTAATTGACAGATATACCCCCCTATGGGTATACCTTATACCCATACCCCCTATGGGTATAGATTGTATCCATACCGGATATATCCTGGAATCTTTCAGGAGGAGCTCACATGTCTGTCCACCCACCACCATCGCCAGCAAAGCGATGGTTCGGCTGAGCTGTCATGATGGCACTGATCGCCACGGCCCAGTTCGTAGTCATCATGGACACTTCGATCATTGGCGTCGCCCTGCCCGACATGCAACGAGATCTCGGTTTCACCCCGGAGTCCCTATCATGGGTATTCAACGCCTACGTAGTGGCATTCGGCGGCTTGCTCTTACTTGGGGGTCGTCTTGCGGATGCCTTCGGAGCGCGGAAGATCTTTGTGTTGGGCTGGCTCGTATTGATCGCAGGATCGCTGATGGCTGGAGCAGCCACCAGCATTGGGCTTGAGATCGCAGGCCGCGCCGTTCAGGGTGCCGGATCTGCCCTGATCGCGCCGGCGGCGCTGACTCTGCTC
>NZ_JBQSYR010000013.1:0-126408 GCF_052379505.1 Glutamicibacter sp. 363
CCGATGGTGCTGGCTCGATGAGCTTGGAGAGGATGGACTGGGTGCTGAGCAGTGCAAACGTCTCACCTGTCATGGAAGTGCAGAATTCGGTAATCGTGCGTCCGGAGACCTTGACCCATTTGGAGTGCGTCCCCGGGAGCAGGAACAGCTGCTCTTCGGAGTCATCTGCGTTCAGGGCGGCAAGATCAATGGCACCGAGGATTTGAGTTTCTTCGCCCCGCATGACGTCTGGAAGTTCTTTGAGGTCCAAGACGCCGGGGATGATCTGCATCGTTCGGCCCGGAGCGATCTCCACTGATGCCAACTCGAATTCTGGATCAGCCAAATTGGCTGGAACTGGTCGGTAGGCCGCTTCGGTCCAGCCCTGCTGACTGCCCACCATTCCGCAGGCGATCACGGGGACATTCTCGAAGTTATCCAGCCAATCGCCGCACAGTTCGGTCAGCGTCGCCTTGAAGGCCTCATCGAGGGACTGGGTCTCGGCTTGCGCCTTCGAGGCCACTTGCATGATGCCAAGAGCTGCACTGCGTTCCGCCACGATGTGGCCATCGGCGCCCATGAGGTAGGCGCGTGCGGACGTAGTTCCCCAGTCCAAGGCGATCAACTGGGCTTCGGCGATGTTTGTCATAACTCCTGTTTTCATTTCATGGACTGCACAAGATCGTTCAGCTGTGCTCCCCTTCACATCTGAATAGTGTCGGAGGTATCCCAATAGTTCAAAAGGCGTTGTATATAGTGGGATGAAATACTCTGATCTTTTCATACTAAGGGACACGTCATGACCATGAATCCCGAACCCACCACAGACGATTCAATTGACGCTCCTCCTCCGGGCACGCTCACACTTGCTCGCGGACTGGAGATTCTGCGCGCTGTTGGCCGCGGTGCGACGAATCTGAATGAAGTGGCAGCCGCAGCCAATATCGGAAAGAGCGCTGCGCAACGCATGGTGAAGCTCCTGGTGCAGCGCGGATTCCTGCGCAGCACCCATGGCACCGATTTCAGCCTGGGTCCGGCACTGATCGAGCTGGGTTTCCATGCCCTCTATCAAAGCCCGGTCCCTGTTATTGCGAAACCCATTTTGGAAGAGCTCGCCCGCAAGTACCAGGACACGGTGCATCTAGCGGTGGAAGACGAAGCGCAGGTGCTTTATGTCGACAAAGTCCCCGGAACTCGCGGCGCACAAATGCGCTCACGAGTCGGACAGCGCATGCCTCTAAGCCGCACCGGCATCGGCAAAGCGCTCCTGCTTGATACTCCCCTGCGCTGGGAATCCACCTTTGATTCCGAGTCGCCTGTAGAACAGGCCTCGCATCAAACCAAGGAGGCGTTCCTGTCCAGGATGAAAGCCTACGCAAAAGAAGGCATCGCCTTGGATCTGGAAGACAATGAGCCTGGCATCCGATGCGTCGCCGCACCGATCCGCGACGGCAGTGGCCAGATCATCGCCGCCATCAGCATGTCTGCCACTAATCCCTACATGCCTGACGAGCGGATGAAAGCGCTCAAGTCCGTGATGGGATCTACCGCCACGCAAATTTCGCGCAAGTTGGGCTACTCGGGCAAGACCTTCTAGGACGCTTCGCATTTAGAGCGCGAAACGGCAGTCCATACCTAGATGTGGACCGGATGTCCCTCCGCCTATTCGACATCGACAAGCACCGATTCCGCGAAGTCCGCCACGCTTGGGACAGGACTAGGAAAGTCGTGCGGATTGAGCCCTGGTCGATCGTGGTTACTGATCTGGATAACGGAAAGAACTTGGATACCGTGGACGGTCGCCGTGGCACCGCAGTGAAACGATGGTAGAAATCCCGGCCACGGTATTGGTATCAAAGTGTGCAGTACGTCGCAATCTACAAGTCATCGGAATTCTGCAAGGCGGTGCGAGATAATCTGCCGAAGGCTAAGGTCAGCGTGGATCATTTCCACGTGATTCAGCGGGCGACTCTGATGATCATGCAGGTCCGCCGGCGCAGCTCCCACGAAGTGCACGAGCGTCGCGGCCGGGCGGCTGATCCGGCCTTACAAGTACCGGCAGCTGCTGAGCTGCAACTAGGAGAACCTGTCGATCGAGCAGGTTGAACGATTGAAGGTGATCATGGAACTGACGCGGAATTCGGGGTGATTCATGCGAACAAGGAGCGCGTGCGGCAACTGTTGAAAGCCGCGGATACCCATGAATTCCAATCCAGATGGGCGGTGCAGGAGAAATCCCTGATAACAACAAAATGGTTGAGGTGAAGTCGATGTACCGCACATTCGCTGCGTGGAGGAGTGAGGTTTTGGTGTTCAGCCGAACGAGGCTGACGAACGCCAGGAATGAGGAAGCGAATCTGACAGCGAAGAACCTGAAACGGATTGGTCGGGGTTATAGGAATCATGGGCATTATCGGCTTCGGATATTGTTATACACGGCAGGGTTGCGGCCCTGCCGAGCACTCTGCACCACGCTTAACTTTTAAGAGCCCGTGAAGACCTTTCTTGTGGCGCCCGGCCGACAAGCACCCCGGCCAGGAACGCCACCGCGCTCATGTACCAGTTATTCGTCGCCGCCAGGTTGATCCCGGGGGTTAGCACCACCATCGCCGCATCTCAGAGCCTGCACCCAGCAATCCGGACCGCCACCTACAAGAAGTTCAGATCGAAGAATGCCAGCGCCCAGTCGAATTCGGTTCCCGTGGTGGCGGACGCGTTCTCGGCGAACCTGCAAGCGTCGAAGAGCGCGGTCCAGTCCGAACAGCAAGGTTCAGGTGTAGGCGTTCTTGAAAGCGACGGCCACCAGTGCGACCACCACGTTGAGGAGCACCAGCACTCTCTCGATGGTGAGGAAGTCCGGGTAGATCCGCCCCGGATTGCTGTGTTTTCCCAGCGGACCGCCGATGAGCTCGGTGAATTAGCGCAAGAACGCGTCGCTGCGGCTGGGCACGGTGTTTTGCCTCGTCATCGACGAGTTACTCAGGGCAATGGGCCCCTTACTCGGTGGCCTCGGGGAACTGCGCGGCCAGCCGTTCCAGGGTGCGTTCCATATTGGGCCCGGTGCTCCGGGTGAAGCCCATCAGCCGCAGCAGCCATTGGTGCCGCACCCGGCTCGCGTCCCAGGTTTCGCTGACCATTGTCCCTGACCCGACAGCTTCCAGCTCGTAGCGCCACCGATGCCCGCTAAAGTGCCGCCAGGCGATCTGCCGGTCTTGCTCGAATTCCACCACGGTATTGCTGATCCGGTACGGGACCCCCAGGCGCATCTGCATGCCGAACTCGCTGCCCAGGGTGAGTTTGCTTCCCTTCGCGTTTGAGGCCCGCACCGTTCCGGAGCCGTCGATGACCGGGTGCATGGCGGGATCCCTGAGCAGTTCGAAGATCTCTGAAGGCGCGGCAGCCACGAGGCGGCGGCGGGTTTGCAGAAACGGGGATTCACTCATCAGCCCATCCTAGGCATCATCTGCTCCCGTGCCCGGCAGCCGGGCCTATCCCCAACGATGTTGTTGTGCCATTCTTGGTTGACCTGAACATCAGGAAAGGAAATCGATGAGCCAGCGAAGCGATCAGGACCTTTTACTTGGCCCGATGCTCCGCCACGTGGATGCCACCTCCGCCAGTATCTGGGTGGAGACAGCCCGGCCTGGCACCGTCGAGGTCCGTTGCGGTGAAGACACCTGGCGTGCGCCGACTTTTGCTGCCCACGGCCACCACTATGCGTTAGTTGAGGTGAGCGGGCTGGAGGTTGGAAGCGTTTATCCCTACAACGTGCATCTCCAGGGGAGCGCTGTCTGGCCGCGCGAGGACGGCTTCCCCGAATCGATCATCGCCACCATCGACCCCGCCAAGAATCCACGGCTGGCCTTCGGGTCCTGCCGCACCAGCATTCCGCACGACGCGGCCGGCAACCGCAAGCACGGAGTTGACGCGATGCGCGCCTATGCCCTGTCCATGGCGGGCCCGGCGCACGGACCGTGGCCGGATCTGATGCTCTTCCTCGGGGATCAGGTTTATGCGGACTCCACCAGTGACCAGATGCGCGAGTTCATCCGCAGCCGGCGCGATATCAGGGACGAACCCGGGGCGGAGCTGAAGGACTTCGAGGAATACGCCCACCTGTACCGGTTGGCTTGGTCGGACCCGGCCAACCGCTGGCTTCTTTCCACCCTGCCCAGCGCCATGATCTTCGACGACCACGACATCCGCGACGATTGGAACTCCTCGCTGCGTTGGAAACAGGACATGGAGCAGAGAAGCTGGTGGCACCAACGCATTGTTGCGGGTCTCGGCTCGTATTGGATCTATCAGCACCTGGGCAACCTCTCCCCCGAGGGGCGGGCTGCAGATCCACTGTGGCAACGCATCGCGGCCCACACCGGCCCCGAAGAACTGGATATCACTGCCGACTTGGACCGGTTCGCCGAGCGCGTCGATGCCGCACCGGAAGAATACAGCTTCAGCTACTGCCGCGATTGGGATACGGTGCGGCTGATCGTGGTGGACTCACGTGCCGCCCGGAGCCTTGACCCCGAAGCGCGTGCCCTGCTCGATCCACCGGAAAGTGCGTGGCTCGACGAGCACATGCAAGGCGGATTCCGCCACCTGCTGGTCGCTACCTCACTGCCCTTCCTGCTGCCCATGGGCCTGCATCACGTGGAAGCGTGGAACGAGGTCTGCTCCTCCGGGGAACGCGGCCCGGCCCGGGCGTGGCTGGGCGAACGACTGCGCCGGGCCGTGGACCTTGAACATTGGGCCGCGTTCCAAAAAAGCTTCCAGGATGTGGCCCGGTGGGCCACCGAGGTCGCCGATGGCAAGCGCGGCCCCGCCCCGCAGACGGTCACGTTCCTCTCCGGAGACGTGCACTTCTCCTACGTCTCCGAAGTCGAAGGAGAGAACGGGAGCAGGATCCTGCAAGCTGTGTGTTCGCCCATCCGCAACCCACTGCCCCGGTTGATGCGCTACTTTGCCGCGGCCTTGGCCTTGGGGCCGGCCGTCCCGTTCGGGGCTTGGATGGCGCGCAGGGCACGTGTGCCGGACCTGCCCTTTCGCTGGGACGGCATCAAGGGGCCTTGGTTCGATAACAACCTGGCTATCCTTCAGGACACCGAGGACGGGCTGGTGATCAGCTGGGTCACGGGGGTGGTTGAGCACGGAGACCATCTGCACCCGAGGTTGGAAACCGTCGAGGTGGCAGCGATCGAACCGCGCGAGGGTTGACGCGACCGTCAGGCATCGAGGGATGCCCCTATGTCAAAAGTCAAGCACTTTTCAGCTCCGGAACGTCATAAGGTGAGCCGTCTCGGATCATGGCGAACAGGACGTTGAGCCGTCGGTGAGCCAGCGCGATGAGTGCTTGGTTGTGGCGTTTGCCTTGGGCTGGTTTCCGATCACAATATTCCCGACTGGTTGGATCGAAACGGATGGACGCGAACGCCGAGAGGAAGAGCGCCCGTTTCAATCGTTTGCTACCTGAATGACTGACGCGCTCAGACCTGATGGAAGTCCCCGACTGGCGTGTGGTCGGCGCCAATCCAGCGTAGGAAGCCAACACCGCAGCGCTAGCGAAGCTTTTGCCGGAGATCTCAGCGATGATGATCGCAGCGGTCCTGACAACGACCCCGGGCTTAGCCGGGTTAGCTCCTCGTCACGGGTGCCTTTCGCCGGTTTAAGATCTGGATGCATCCGATTGTTCAGCTGCTTGGTGTCCGGAACTTGAATGAAGAGCAGAAGTTGTTGCCCGAAGTGGCTTGGAATAACGAACTGATCAAACAGAAAACTGAGGAAAAGATGTTGGTCTAAGACTTAGAGGTCTCACTTGACTTGAAAATCTCGTCTAGCCAGCATTACACTTTGACACCATTACCCACAACTATTAATCTAAATACGAGTTATCACGGGTGGTCGCATGACGCACTTCAGGAGTTAAAGTCTCTAGTATCTCATGGAGTTTCCCGCATGCGCGTTGCACTACCGACCTGAGCCAGGAATTGGCCGGATCATCATCACGGCTTGTATGCCAGAACATGGCTTCCACCAGCGCAGCTTCATTCTCCACAGGGAAATCCACAATCGCCATGTTCGTTCCCCTCGAATACTTGTAGGCCAACATTCGCGGCACCAAGGCGACAAGATCCGTTCCCTCGACTAGTAGCGGCAAGGAAAGTAAGCCTTGTACACGCGCGGCAATCACAGGGTTTTGCCCCAAAACGTCCCAGAATTGGTCACCGGGTGTCCGGATGTCCGTGCCAAAATAGCCCACCGCTTGTGGGAGTTTGGCTAGGTCCAGGGCGCTGAGGTCCGGCTTGTCCAGTACCGGGTTATCGGCATCTAAAACTGCCACGAAACTATCGCGGAAAACCGGTTTACCATGCCCGGGCAGATCATAACCCATGGGCCCAACAATCAGATCCCACCGTCCGTCGTTACCGTGATCCCAGGAGGTCGCCGAAGTTGGTGTAATTTCCACGGAGACCGCCGGCGCTTCAACACGCAAAATCGCGCGCAAGGGTTCAACTAGCATCGCTGCCACATAGTCGGAAGCAACAATCACGAATTTTCGATCACTCGTGGCAGGGTTGAACTGGCTTTTGATTGTCGATACCCGGTCAATCGCGTGCATGGCCGATTCCACCAAGGGTTGCAGGTCCTGAGCCAGCGGGGTGAGTTCGTAGTTACGCCCGGAACGGATCAACAACTCATCATCGAAGTAGCGGCGCAGTCGGGACAAGGCGGCGCTGGTGGCCGGTTGGCTCAGTCCCAAAAAATCCGCTGCCCGCGTGACATTACGCATTCTCAGCAGGCTTTGCAGCGCTGGCAACAGATTTATATCAAGATTCTTCATGGTGTCAGCTTAGACTTTACTTCCCTCGCATTGTCGGTTTCACTAGCGTCGAGGTGATTTCGGTGGCGAACGAGGTGAACTGTTAGAGCCCACACCTGTTCGTTTGAGCGCATCCGAGACGGATTTGGCTCCGCCGCGAGCGAGTTGTCCCCGTCTACGGGGATTTCCGCACCGTTGACAAAAGATGACAGCTCGCTGATCAAAAACACCACCACGTTGGCCACATCCTCGCTCCGACCTGCACGACCCAGCGTTGTTTCGAGAATTGCCACCTCACGAAAGCTTGGATTTACGCAGGCAATCACGGGCGTCTTGATGAATCCCGGATGAGCCGAATTCGCACGGATCCCGGCCGGGCCCACTGGTCAACGTCGATCAGACTTCAACACTTCCTTGACTCACCACCGCGGTTTTCCCAGCCAGCCGCAGACTCATGTTCGCGGCCGCTGCGCAGCTGAAAGGCGCGGGCGAGGTGTGGCTGGGACCCGGCTGGCCGCCTCGCGGCGCACTCCAACCGTGTTGCTGATCGTTCCGATACCCTCCACACTCATCACCACTGTGTCCTTCGGCTGCAACGGTGGTGGGGTTTGTGCGCCGTTACGTCCCCACAGTTCAGCTAGGCAGCCGCTTCCACAGGTACCAGAGCCCAAGACATCTCCTGGGCGAACCACCGAGTCGGCAGAGGCATAAGCCACCAACTCGGCAAAGGGCCATCCCATATGAGAAAGCAGGTCCAGTCCTAGCTGCTGACCATTAACATTCACCCGCATTTCCAAGGCCAAAAAACCCTCAGCGTCATGGCGGTGCTCAAGTTCGTCCGCAGTCACGATCCACGGTCCCAGTGTGCTGGCAAAATCTTTGCCCTTGCACGGTCCCAAACTGACCTTCATTTCGCGGCGTTGCAGGTCTCGCGCGGACCAGTCGTTAAAGATCGTGTATCCGAAAATATGTTGATGGGCCAGGGCCGCATCAAGGCTTTCCCCATTACTCCCGGGCACGGCCCCGATCACCGCGGCCACCTCAAGTTCAAAATCCAGCTCTTCACAGCCGGCTGGAATCGGGATGATTTCACCGGTACCGCGCACGGTGTGGGGATTGCCGAAGTAAAACGTTGGAGCCTCGAACCACTGGGGAACGACCCCGGCGACGCCGTCCACCGAGATTCGGACTCCTTCAACGTGTTCCTCGAAGGCGACAAAATCACGGATGGTTGGCGGCTGCAGCGGGGCCAGCAGCTGAACCTCATTTAGTCCAACGCTGACGCCGGTCGCGATGGTCTGCGTGGCCAGCTGCACGGTGGCTGCAAGCCCCAGCTCACAGAGGTCTTGAACGCTACCGCCGTTGGGCAGCGCGTAACACCGGTTTTCAGCAACAAAACCACTGTATTCGTTGCCGCTGGCTTCCTTCCAGCGCGCCACAATTGCCATTAGTCTTCGCTCCCTTCCAGGTCCGTGCCCGGAGTTTGAGATAGGGAGCCCAGACCCAGCTCGGCGGCGTTCACCCGCAGGATGGCTTCGCGTTGGGCTTGCCCCAGTTCGGTTTTTTCAAGTTCATCTACCGGGTGATCACTGCCCATATCAAACGGATAATCAGATCCCAGAAGAACTCGATCACTGCCCACGGTTTCGGCGAGTCGGGCAAGTTCTAAGGGGCTGTGTACCAGTGAATCGAACCAGAGGCGGGTGAGATAGGTTGACGGCCGGTGTTCGCAGACCCGGGCCTCGGGGCGGACCTCCCAGGCATGATCTGAACGACCGATAACCTGTGGCAGGTAGCCACCGCCGTGGGCGGCAACCAGCTTTAGCTCCGGGAACCGGTCAAGTACCCCGGCGAAAATGAAGTGGGATAACGCGACCGCATTCTCTGCCGGCTGCGCCACGGTATTGGCCAGGTAAAACTTATCCAGTCTGGCTTCCAGGGGGCATCCGAATGGGTGCAAAAAGATGATCGCACCCAATTCCTGGGCTCGGTTCCAGAAGGGATCCAAGCGTGGATCGGAGAGTTCAACGGTTGCCCCCTGTGGATCCGGTGCGTAGGAACCGATTTCCACTCCGAGCAGACCCCGGGTGAGCATCGCATCCTCCAGGGCCGCCACCATCAGCTCCGTGTGTTGCAGGGGTGCCAGCCCCAGCCCATGAAATCTACTCGGAGCCCGTTCGATGTATTCGCGCACCAGCCGATTGGCTTCTTGAAACAACGTGGTCGCAAGCTGCACGTTGGCGAATGCATAAAAGTGTGAGGGTGAGGGTGAAATGATTTGCACCTCCACCCTGCTCTTGTCCATGTGTTCCAGTCGCGCTGACAGGTCGGTGAGCAGCGGCCAGCGTTCACGGATCATCAGCCCAGAATTCTGCTGGGATGCTGCACCGTTGCGCAACAGGTCAGTTTGTTGCTGTTCGGCCAATCCCTCCGGGTGGTGTTCCTTGACCAGCGCTTCTAGCTGCGGGAGCAGCACATGGGCGTGAACGTCAATGATTGGCTGATTCTCGCTCATGCCGGCACCACCAGTCGCGAGGCCAGGCCACCCATTAGACCCGGGACATCCGCGTTCTTTTCGCCTTCCAAAAGCCACTGGCCCAGCTGCACCGAAGCCTTAACCACCGCACTGGCTCGTTCAACACGTCGGGTGTAGAACTGTTCCCACAGCTGGTTGTCTACCGCGTCGGCGCCAATCAACAGTTCGGCCAGGACGGCGGCGTCTTCCAGGGCCATCGCCGCACCCTGGGCGATGGTTGGAGGGCAGGAATGTGCTGCGTCACCAATGATGACGGTATGGCCACGGTGCCAATCCCCGTCCACCACATGCTGGGTGAAGTGGGTGTAGTTCACCGGTGCGCCGTCGATCAGAGATTGCTGGATTTCATTCCACGGACCACCATAGTTGGCGGCAAGTTCGGCCATGATCGTGGCGTCTTTCTGATCATGACGGTCCTGGGCCCGCTCCACCAGGTAGGCGTACATATCCTGCTGCCCGGTGGGGCAGTATCCAGCGATGAAGCAGCTTCCGCCATAGGTCAGGTCGGTTCGAACGACCTCGGCCGGTCGCGGAACAAATGCACGCCAGATCCCCATTCCGGTAGATTGCGGTTCAGCGGTGATCCCGATGGCCCGACGCACGGTGGAATGAATTCCATCGGCACCAACCAACAGGTCGTATTCCTTGACTGCTCCGTCTTCGGTGGTCAATCGCGCCCCGTGACCGAGCTCTTGAACAGTATTCACAGTCTGGCCGTAGCTGATCACTACACCGGCGGCGAGTGCCCGCTCGCGCATGATGGCGGCCAGCTTCGGGCGGTACATCCCGAAGGTTGCCGGAAGTTCCGGCCCTCCGGTATGCACATCATCGAGTATGGCCAGCACCGTTCCCTCGGGGTTCGGTGCACGCAGTCCTAAGTCGTTGAAGGCGTAGCCGTGTTCAGAGATTTCCTCCCACAAACCCAACTGGCGCAGGATTCGCAACGCGTTGCCTTGCAGGGTAATCCCGGACCCCAGGGTGGATGGGGCCTCGGATTTCTCCAGAATTTCGGTCTTAATTCCCGCGTCAGCCAAGAACGTTGCGAGTGCCAGCCCGGCAGCGCCGGCGCCGACGATACCAACGGTAGATACTGCGGCCATCTGATTTTCTCCTTTGTTGTTCTGGGGGACCGTTGCCTATTTGATGGCGAGCGGGTTAACCGGCGAGCCTACGGCTCCGACGATATGCAGTGGTGCGGCACTGAGCATGAACTCATAAACTCCATCGTTGGCGCAGTGTTCCGCCAATACATCCGGATCCCACATTTCTCCCAAGAAAAGACCCATGTTGGGGATCGCCACCTGATGCAGGGGCTGGAAGGCCCCCTCAAATTCATTGGGTCGGACTTCGAAACCCCAGGTGTCGGTTGCTACCCCGGCAATCTCATTGCGATGCAGCCAGCCGGCGGTCCCGAAAGACAATCCTGGGGCCGCCCCACCGGCATAATCCTGCCAGCCTTCGCGTTTGGCCCGGGTGTACTGCCCGGTACGGATGACTACAATATCCCCGCTGCTCACCTGTGAGGTGGCACCCTGAGCGTGCATGGTTTGTTCAAGGTGTTCCTCGGTGATGGCAAAACCATCGGGCAGCTCCCCGTTGACCCCAAAAACCCGGCCAACATCGAGCAACACCCCTCTGGTCACAATCTGGGAGGCGGCGGTTTCAATTCCCGTGACCTGATCCCCCTCGGAGGTCACCACACGACTGGCGGGGCGGCCATTCCAGGCCTTGCCTCGGTCAAAAATATGGCCCAAGCCGTCCCACTGGGTTGAACACTGCAGGGGCATCGAGATCACATCATCGGCGCCCCCGAAACCGTGAGGGAAGCCCTGCATGCCATACTCGGCCTCTACCCCGGTATCGGTCATGGTGTGTACCGGGTTGGTGCGCCGGCGCCACCCTTTCTGCGGCCCTTCGGAGCTGAATGGCTGCGAGAGTGAAAAGGTGGTGCCGCGGCGTACCAGGGAAGCTGCCTGAACACGTTTGGCTTCGGTGATGAAATTCAGGGTACCCAGCACATCATCCTCACCCCAGCGCCCCCAGTTACGGTAACGCTGTGCTGCCTGGGCGATGGCTTGCTCCGGGGCGGCACCTACCCATGTGTGGGTTTCGGTGCTCATACCCGGACCTCGTCCCGGCACGCCACCGTTTGGGTTCCCAATGCGGTGATACTGCCTTCCATCAAATCCCCATCACGCAGCAAACGTCCCCAGTGCGCTCCGTTCCCGGCCGGCGAACCGGTCAAAACGAGGTCCCCTGGCAGCAATGGCATATTCCACGAGGCATGGGAAACTAGTTGGGCAACGTTGAAGATCATGTCGGATGTAGATTCGTGCTGCATCACTTGCCCGTTCAGCTTCAGCGTCACGGTCAGCTGCTGCGGGTCCGAAATGAACTTCGAAGGAACCAACAGCGGCCCGGTAGGGAAGAATCCCGGCGCATTTTTTGCGCGGTACCAATCCGAGCCGATGGCGGGCATGTCCTGACGGAAAACGAGGTCACGGGTGGTGATGTCGTTAACCATCGTGTACCCAAAAACGTGTTCCAGGGCTTCTTCAACGCTGACCCGATAGGTGTACTTTCCGATAACCGCTGCGAGTTCCAGCTCCCAGTCGTGGGACTGGCTGTAGTAAGGCAGCGAAAGCTCATCGTTCGGGGCGGCCATTGCACTGGGCAGGCCGATGAAGAAGTAGGGCAAACCCTCCTGGGAGCGCTTGTCCATCATCCGTGCGGTTTGTTCACGGACTTCTTCCTCACTCTGGTCTTCGGTTTTGTGAGAGACCGCCAGATCAATGACGTGGGTACGGTAGTTGGCACCGGCCTGGATGATTTGTTGCGGTTGCACCGGGGAAAGCAGTCTAACCTCGTTCACGTTGATCGAGTCCGCGGTGGACGCGTCGGCAATCAGGTGCTCAATCTTTTCTTCCCACGCAGCCCAGTTCTCCACCAGGTCGTTGATCTGGGGCGGCACTGGGTGAACATGTCCATCGACCAGCACACCAGCCTGTTCGACTTCCGAGCCGGGCTGGGTGAAGCGGATCAGCGAGTACGTCATCTGCTTAGCCTCGTCCCTGCTCGGCGTATGGGTTCAGCAACGCGGCCTTCATTTCTTCCGAGGCGCCCTCTTCGGTGGCGGTCAGACCGTCGGCCGGCGGGAAGGACTCGGTCATCGAATGTGGCATCGCACCGTTGCGGTAGAAGTTGTTTGAGCCCGCAGATGGGGTCCAGGTGTTGGCTTCCCAGTCCGGGACGTAATTGCGGTAGCCGCCGGAGTTCAGTTCCACACGCAGCCCGCTTGGTTCGCGGAAGTACAGGAAGTTCTGTTCGCCGATGCCGTGGATGGATGGCCCGTATTCCATCGGGGTTCCGTTCTCCATCATCACATCAGCGGTGCGCAGCAGGTCTTCGTGAGTGTCGACCCAGAAGGCAATGTGGTTCACACGTCCGGGGGTCTCGGAGGTATCAAGCACCACACCGAGGTCGTGCGACTTTTCGTTGGTGGTCAAGACCGAGAAAACGGTGATTGGCGCTTCGTCGAGTTCGGTGAACGCCATGATGCGGAAATCAAGTGCCTTGTTGTACCAGTCGGCGAAGCCGCGCACGTCCGAGCTGGCGACGGTGACGTGATCCAGGAACCGTGGGGCGGCAGCGTGGCTACTGCGCTTCTCCGGACGGTCTGGGTAGGTCGAAGCGAATTCTTCCTCAGCGTTAAAACGCTCCACATCGTAGGTCAACCGCATGTGGTGGCCGTAAGGGCCGGTGAATTCATAGGCCCGCCCGTATCCCAGGCCGCCTTCGCTCCAGACTCCCTGCACACCATTGGCTTCAACCTGTGCTGCCGCAGCTTCCAGGGCCGCCGGGCTGTTTGTACGCCAGGCCATCCGAGCCAACGAGGCGTCCTCGCCCGGAACAACCACCAGGCTGTAGCGGTAGTAGTCACCCCAGCAACGCAGGTAGATCTTGCCCTCAGCACGTTCGACAATGCGCATACCGAACTTTTCCTCGTAGAAGACCGCCGAGGCTTCGACATCCGGGCTGGTAATTTCCAAGTGGGCAAGATGAGATAGTGGACGTTCCATGGTTATGCCTTTCGAGTTAATGCAGCGCCAAATTGTGAGCTACAACACCAGTGTGGTCCAGTTCAAGTATTCGCGGAACAGAGTTCTGTATATGCTTGATATTTGCTTAACAAATACCTTCGGTGCCCACAAATGAGCGGGCACCGGTACCCAGCTACACCGCGGTGACCGTATCGGACGCCGAGCTCAGCTCAGGGTTGGCCGCCAGATCATCGGCTAGCTGGCGGGCACCACGGACCGCAATGGCCACACTCATCAGCGTCGGGTTCATGGCCGTGGCCGTGGGAATCAGTGCATTGCCGCCGACCACTAGATTCAAATGCTCCCACACCCGAGAATAGGGATCTGCGACACTGGTACCGTCATTGTGTTCGCCCATACGCATAGTGCCCTGATAGTGGAGGCTAGACCCGTTGGGCATGAGCCGCGGTTCGGCGACAAATGCACCAAGCGCTTCGCCGGCTCGTCGCAACCGTAGAGTTGCCTGCTCAATTTCGGCTTCTTCCACCGCTGTGAGGGCGTAGTCGATTCGCATGGCGGGCAACCCGCGATAGTCCGGCTCTCTGTCATCAAAACTCACCGCATCCTCAAACCGCGGTTGCTTGCGCATGCCGTAGCCCATGTTGACGTAACCCCAGCGGTTATTCGCGTGTTCGGCCCCTGTATCCATGGGAAAAGGGGTGGATTCGGTGTACATCACCTGGACTGAGAAGGGGTGTCCGGGTTCAGAGAACGGAATACGATTCACCGCCGCCACCGGATCCGCCGGGTTCAGCGCCCGGCGGGCAAGCTCGGCTTTGAGATCTTCCGCGGTAGCAAAACGCTCCATCTTTATGGCATCCAGGGCCACGGTGGAGATGACCACCGGATGTTCGGTCAAATAGTGCCCCAGGGCTGCAGGACGGACCCCCGAGGCCCAGAGCAATTGCGGGGAGCGGAATGCATCAGCGGCCACCACCACCGCATCGGCGGCGAAGAATGAGTTCTGCCCGTTGCGCAGATCCTTGTAGCTCACCCCGGTGGCACGCTGCCCGTCCAGCTCAACACGCAGCACTAAGCTCAGGTCGCGCAGTTCGAAGCGCGAAGCCTGTTCACTTCCCGGGGTGATCAACGGCCCGAGCACCACATCAGCACCGGCCCAGCGGATCGACCCGTCCGGTTGCGGGTCGCCGGCCACCGGCAAGGTACCTACCCCATACCCTTCGGGCAGCTCAGCGCCAAATTCTTCGTCCAGCAGGCTACGGATCGCTTCCCCCACCGCCGAGTCGGCAAAGGCCGCACTTTGCACATGCAGCAGGTTCTTGGCCTTCACCATCAAGGAATCCCATTCATCCTCCGGAATAAAGGGGATCTTCTCGCTAAACGCGGGCTCGGGGGTGGCACAGGTCCAGTGAGCACCTTGACCACCAACATTGGTTGCCGCCGCGGCGGCCGGGAAACTGGCCGCGTGGGCCGAGCCTGGGCCACCGAAGTCCAGGAGGTGCGTTCCCTGTCGGGCGGTGAACATGCCTTCGGTAACGGTGGCCTCCGGGATGCCCAAGGATGCGCGATACGCTCCGGCCTGCGGGCCCTGGGACTTCTCGCGAGCTTGAGCCTTGGCCGCGGGGTCTTCGATATTGCGTACACTTTCACCGGGAATCTCGGTGAGTTGCGGGCCGGCTTCAAACATCACTACCCGCGCGTCGGGATGCTGCTCAATGAGCACCCGGGCGTAAGCCGAGCCGATGGGTCCGCTGCCAACAATGGCGATGGTGGGTTGAGACATAAGATTCTCCTTTTTAGGATCCGGTAGTGACGGGTTGCGCGGTTTCAAGGGGAGCACCGGCGGGAGCGTTGCTCAGCCGGCCGCGGGGTAGGCAAAGTGCGGCTATGATTCCCACGACGTACGCGATGGCTAGTGCCGTGAAGACGGGGGTGAATACCGAATTGTAGATCTCGGCCACTTCTGCTTGCACCGCAGCCGGGGCAGCATGGACCTGTTGCGGGGTGAGCGTGGCCGCATCCAACCCCACCGGCAGCAACCCGGCGACTCCGGCGGCAATACTCACGCCGATCACCGCAGTGGCCACCGTGGAACCGATTTGTCGCACGAGGTTGATCGTTGCGGTGATAGTTCCGGTTTGCCGCACTGGCACCGCACCTTGCACTAGGGCCACAATCAGGTTCATAAACGAACCGGTACCGATCCCCACCACGGCCATAATGGCCATGGGGACCCACAGTGGTTGCCCCACCGGAAGCAGAGCCATGGCGAATAGTCCGGCGGCGCCCAACGCGGTGCCAATGACCGGGAACATCCAGTAACCGCCAGTGCGGCTGGCCCACCATCCGGTGAACAGGTTGCTGCAGAGCATACCGAAAACGGTGGCAATCGGAACCAACCCAGAGACCGTGACGCTGGTCTGATAGGCCATTTGAACATAGGTCGGCAGGTAGGCGGTGATCGAGAACAATCCCACGCCGATAATGGCAGAGAGCGCAGTTCCGGCAGCGATGGTTCGATTGCCAAAAACCTTGAGCGGGATCATGGGCTCAGGCGCGCGGGTTTCGATCCACAAGAACAGTAAGAAACCGAGCAGGCTAACCGACAGGATCGCGACCGTCGAGATCGAGGCTCCGCGGTCACTGGCCCAGGTAATTCCGAGGATCAGTGCTACCAGACTGATCGTGAAGACTCCGGCTCCGGCAAGGTCAAAACCACGTGGCGCGGAATTGCCCTCCAGTCGCGGCAGGGCAAACAAGGCCAGCACCAGGGCGACCACTCCGAGGGGGATGTTGATCCAGAAGACCCACTGCCAGCCCCAATGATCGGTGATGATCCCTCCAAGCAAGGGTCCCACCAAGATTGCGACCGGGAACGCGGCACCGATCATCGCCATGTAGCGCGGACGTTCGCGTTGGGTGGTCACTCGCGCAATGATGGTCTGCGACATCAGCTGCAGCCCCGCGGCGCTCATCCCCTGAACTACACGGGCGGCGATTAGCCAACTAAAGTCGGCAGCGAACCCACAGCATAGGGAAGCGAGAAGGAAAACGGTCAGGGATCCAAGGAAGATCTTGCGTGGTCCAAGGATGTCGTCCAGTTTACCGAGTACCGGCAGGAGAACCGTGCTGGCCAACGTATAGCCAACAACGATCCAGCTCATGTATTGAAGTGCACCGAGCTCACCGGCAATGGTGGCCAACGAGGTGGAGACCACCGTGTGGTCCATGGCGCCGAGAAACGAGACGGTGAGTAGACAGGTGACCAGCAGCCTGAGCCTCAAGGGTGAAAGTTTCATAGTTATCTGCCCGATCGATCGGGTCGTCTACGCGACAGAATGTGCTTGCACCGATTTCTCCCGGCGCAAACGGGCCAGCGGGCCCCTACGTCATCTCTAGGATATCCTGACTTAAGTCTAAAAACAACGAAAGTTTGAAGCTTTCCAACCTTATGGTTCCCAGAGCGGTGAGTCTAGCTACTTGCATTGACATGTTTTTCAGGCATCTTGAAGAGGAGGTAGTGTTCGACATTAGGTGAGCTCACGGCGTGCTTAGCCGTCGATCACGCAAGATGACTCTATAGGTTTGTAAAACGCATAAGTTGTGTTGTTTTCAACATTAGTTCGCCCGGCATCCTGTCATTTCGCTTAAGATATGCAAGAATTATCAGTTATGGCAACAATGTCGACGCTCCACTTCGGAGCCCAAACAGACGAAGTGACGAGCCTTCTGCGGATCGTCAACCTCGTACGCACCGGGGAAGCAACAACCCGACCGGAAATCGGCAAGGTGACCGGGCTAGGCCGCGGCGTCGTCAGCCAACGCATCGATCAGGCAATCCAATACGGTTTCCTCAAAGACAGCGATTTCGCCGCCTCCTCTGGCGGCCGCGCACCGCGCACCTTGAGGTTCCATTCGGAACAAGGTGTGTTGATCATCTGCGCGCTGAGCGCCCAGCGTATCCGCGTTGGCATTACGGACCTCGATGGCAAGCTGCAAAAACATGTCCAACGTAAGTGGGATATCGCGCAGGGACCAGCCAAAACCATTAAGGAACTGTTTAAGCAGATCGACACGATCCTGGACAAGAACGCAGCGCCTGCGGTGTGGGGTGTGGTCATCGGACTTCCAGGACCGGTAGATTTCGCCAGTGGACGCCCGGCCGCGCCCCCTCTTATGCCCGGCTGGAACGGATACGACATCAGGACCCCCTTTGAACAGCGCTTCGAGTCGCCGGTCTGGGTGGATAACGACGTAAACCTGCTGGCATTGGGTGAGCGTGCCCGGCGCCGCGAAGCGAATGTAGATTTAATCTATTGCAAGATCGGTTCCGGCATCGGCGCAGGGTTGCTCTCCCAGGGCTCGATCCATCGTGGCGCGAACGGGGCTGCCGGGGATATCGGACATGTGCGAATCCCGGATTCCACCGCTCCGTGCCGCTGTGGCAAAGTCGGTTGCCTCGAAGCCGTCGGCGGCGGTTGGGCGCTGGTTCGTGACGCCCAGCAGGCAGTTGATGCTGGCAGCGACGGCCCGTTGGCCGCGCTGGCCAAAAAGCAGCCAATCACCTTGGAGGTGATTTCGGTAGCCGCGCAGGCCGGTGATCCACTGGCCATTTCCCTGATTCAGCAATCCGCGATGGTGGCCGGGGAGGCCGTATCCACTTTGGTCAATCTGTTTAACCCAGGGGTGATCGTGTTCGGTGGCGCCATTGCCTCCGTCGGTGAACTGTTCCTCGCCGATGTGCGTCAGCGGATCTATGAACGATCCATTCCGTTAGCCACCCGTGATATCACCATTACGTTATCGGTTAATGACGAACTTGAACCACTGCATGGCGGTGTCGAACTGGCCATCGAGCAGCTCTTCGATGTCACGTTCCCCCGCTGGTTTGCCGACGGTCGGCCCTCCCCGGACCGCAGCACCGTACGCTAAGCGGCAGATCGCGGGCCGAACTGCCACCAGCCAAACAACCCACAAAACCGCACCGGCCATTTCTGCCCGATGCGGTTTTGTGGGTTGTTATTTGGTGCTGAACGCGGCATCAAATGCCGCACTCGATGGCTCATACTTCGATAGCTTCCGCACAAACTCCAACGCTTCTGGGGCTCCGACAAGCCTGTCCATGCCTGCGTCTTCCCATTCCACGGACAGCGGGCCCTGGTAGTTGATCGAATTCAGCATTCGGAACGCATTCTCCCACGGTACGTCTCCATGACCGGTGGAAATAAAATCCCAGCCGCGACGGGGATCGGCCCACGGCAGGTGCGAACCCAAACGCCCGTTGCGTCCGTTGTCCAAACGCATTTTGGTGTCCTTGCAGTGCACGTGATAGATCCGGTCCTGGAAATCCCAGAGGAATCCCACGGGGTCAATGTCCTGCCACACCATATGGCTCGGGTCCCAGTTCAACCCGAACGCCTCGCGGTGCCCGATGGCTTCCAACGCCCGCTGGGTACTCCAGTAGTCATAGGCGATTTCCGAGGGGTGGACCTCGTGGGCGAAACGGACACCTTCCTGGTCAAAAACATCAAGGATCGGATTCCAGCGGTCCGCAAAGTCCTGATAGCCCGCATCGATCATGGAGTCCGACGCAGGTGGGAACATGGCCACATACTTCCAGATGGATGAGCCGGTAAAGCCGGTCACCGTCTGGACATTGAGCCGTGCCGCCAGCCTGGCGGTGTTTTTCAGTTCTTCGGCCGCCCGGCTTCGGACACCCTCCGGGTCCCCGTCGCCCCACACGGAATCTGGGAGCATCTCCCGGTGCCGTTGGTCGATGGGGTCATCACAAACCGCTTGGCCCTTAAGGTGGTTGGAGATGGTCCAGACCTTCAGCCCGTAACGCTCCAGCACCTCCAGTTTTCCGTGAATGTACTGCTCATCGTCCCAGCGGTTGGGATCAAGGTGGTCACCCCAGCAGGCGATCTCCAAACCGTCATAACCCCATTGCCCGGCAAGCTTGGCCACCTGTTCAAACGGAAGATCCGCCCACTGTCCGGTAAAAAGTGTGATGGGTCTAGACATGATTTTCTCCTAAACTACGTGGATCTCGGCCTGGTGCCCGACCGATGTCCAGGCCGAGGCAGTGGCCGCGCTGCGGGTCACCGCGTCAAGCACACGCTGAACCTGCAGACCCTCGGCGAAACTTGAATGCGCCGGGGTTCCGTCATGGATGCTCTCGATCAAGTCCTTGACCTGATGAGAGAAGCCGTGTTCGTATCCGAGCATGTGTCCTGCTGGCCACCAACCCGAAAGGTACGGGTGGACCGGTTCGGTCACCAGGATGTTGCGGAAACCCTGGCGATCTTGCGGATCTTCCCGGTCGAAATACTGCAGGCTATTCAGCTCCTCCAGGTCGAAGGCAAGCGCACCCTTGGACCCGGAGATCTCGATCGATAAGGCGTTCTTCCGCCCAGTAGCAACCCGTGAAGCTTCGAAGGAGGCCAAGGCCCCATTGGAGAGCCGCCCGGTGAACAGCGCCAAGTCATCCACGCTCACCTGACCGAAACCACTGCCGTCGGCATGTGGACGGTGTTCGGTGATGGTCTGCAGCACACCGCTGACCTCTTGGGTGTGCAACCCCGTGGTGAACTGCACTAGGTCGATGGCGTGAGCGCCAATGTCTCCCAAGGCCCCGGAGCCGGCCTGGTCCTGTTGCAAGCGCCAGGACAACGGCGCGGAGGGATCCACCAACCAGTCTTGACGGTAGGAGGCACGAACCTGCTGGATCTCACCGAGCACCCCCTGCTGAATCAGCTGGCGCATGAAGCTGACCGCCGGTACCCGCCGGTAGGTGAATCCGACCATGGTTTGCACCCCGCAGCTTGCCGCACGCTCGGCCGCCGCGGCCATGCGTTCGGCTTGCTCAACGGTATTCGCCAAGGGTTTTTCGCACAGTACGTGTTTGCCCGCTTCGAGAGCGGCAATGGCAATTTCCGCGTGCGAGGCACCCGGGGTGACGATGTCAATGATGTCGATATCGTCGCGTTGGATGACCTCGCGCCAGTTTGTGCTGCTCGATTCCCAACCCCATTTGGCGGCATCCGCCACGAGATTGGCGCTGTTGCGCCCCACCAGCACCGTCATCTGCGGTTTACCGGGCAGATCGAAGACCCGGTGCGCGGTTCGCCACCCCTGGGAGTGTGCCGCTCCCATGAATCCATGGCCAATCATGGCCACTTTTAAGCTGCTCATGAGAGCACCAGCTGGCGCCCAACTGCGACCCGGTTGGTGACATAACGCATTGGGGCGATCTGCATGTACAGCAGACGCATGGTCAGCACCACTTCAACCTCAACCGACTCTCCTTGCGCCGGTGGGTTCTCCAGGCTGATCACCACGTCGGGGCGGTCAGCAACAAACCACAGGGTGTCCCACTGTTCGGGCAGCTCATGGATGCGGTAGCTGGTGCCTTGCAGTTCAAATCGAAGGTTATCGGTGGGTACCGTCACCCCGTTAACACGTGCTTCAACGTTGTCCACCGCAGAGAGCCACAGGCTTCGATACCACGGGAGCTGCACGGAGACCGCCAAGCCCTCGGGGTGCCGGCTGACGTTTGAGTCCTGGAAAAGAGAATTATGAGTTGCCATGGATTTTCCTTATCAATCTGTGCCTTGGGTTGTGTTATGCCGGGACGACGGCGTCTTCGATGGCCTGGCGCATCAGGGTGTGCTGCTTTTTCACCAGGTCGATTGGGTCCGATTCGCCCAGGTCCGCAAAGGCGTGGCCTTCCCATTCACTGGAGAGGAAGCCCTTGTATCCACCCTGTACAAATTGGCGGACAATCCGTGGAATATCCATGGCCGGCTCGTTGCCTTCGTGGTCGATGTCGTAGAACTTGGCATGCACATGGAAGATCTGCGGCATGATATCCAGCCATTCCTCCGGCGGAACCAGCCCATGCATGTTGTAGGCCAGACGTGTGAACGGACCTAACCGCGCCGGATCAAAGTTGTTCGCGATCAGGTAGTCCTCAAATTTCTGGTTGCGCTCCTGCATTGGCAGCGGTTCGCGCCAGATCTGCTGCATGACCTCTAGGTGCTGATCACCAAGGCCCATCTGCCGCAGCGTGCGGAACAGGGTTGGTGACAGCGAGTGCATGGTTGAGCTGAAGTCAGCGGTGAAGCCGAGGCGCTCGCTGTCCAGCTCCTGATACATTTCACGGATCTGCAAGATCTTTGGATCGTTCGGGCCCTGTGGCGCGTGGATCTCATAACCAAGCTTTTGATCGTATTTTTCGGCCAGCGGAAGCAGGCTGCGCAGCAGATCCTTGCCTGCCGAACGAATCACGATGCGGTTAAATCCGAGCTGGTGAGCGGTGTGTAGCTGCGCGGCGAAGAACTCATATTCCTCGTTTGGGGTCATGTCCCGATCTTTGCGCCGCCCCATGTCCAGGTTGGTGCCTACCGCGCTGGGAACCAGCCCGTAACGGTCCATGCTGGTACGCCACAGTTTGATGAAATCATCATCAACGTGCGGGTAGGTACGCAGCATCTGGGCGATGTTAAATTCCACCCCTGGCCCCAGTCCGTGATCCGCTGCCGCCTTGATAAGGGTTTCTTGGTTGTACTGTCCCGCGGCAAATTCCGAGGTTAAAGAGTACAAGGTGATACCAAGCTCAATACCCGAGCCTGCGATGCCTTCAGTCATGGTGTTTCCTTCCTTGATATTCAGCCGCGTGCCGGCTGGGCTAGGTGCGAGTGAAGTAGCTCGCGGGCGCTGCGTGAGTCGGTGATCATGCTGGAGCCCGCATCCTTGGCCGCCGCACGCTGCAGCGCGTGCTCGCCACGGATGATCTCAAACGGATCCTGCCAGTTGTTCCAATGCCAACCTTCGTATTCGCTGGAGATCGCGCCGTGGTAGCCGCTGTCTACCAGCTGTTTGATCAGGCCGCGTACCGGAACCGAGGGTTCTTCACCGGTTTCATCGATACCGAAAAATTTGCCGTGAACGTGGCGTACCCACGGCATGATTTCCTGCCAGGTTTCGATGGGGGCCGGGCCGAACAGTCCGGTTCCGTTGATACCAAAGTCGATTCCGAGCTCCGGGTGCCCGTAGCGGGCCGCCAACCCGATGAACGCACCAAATCGTTCACCGTGCACCTTCTGGGTGTTCGGTGGGCCTTCGGCGTAGAAACCGTCCCACATCGCAACCACCGCGGCTAGCAATTCTTCGCTGGCGCCACGACGGCGGTAGGCCTCGAGCAGCGAGGGGGCAAACCCGGTGACGGTGGCACCCCAGTCGGCGGTGAAGCCCAGCAGCGGCGAGTTCAGTTTCTCGTAGCGATCACGTAATGCCAGCACCCGTTCGTGGGCGCCGTGCTGGTCGGCATGGACCTCCAGTGCAAGGGTCACCCCGTATTTCTCCGCCACTGGAAGCAGGCTTTCCATGGCATCCGGTGTCAGTGAGATCTGCACCCTGGCTATCGGGAATCCCAGCCGGGCGGCCACCTCGATCTGGGCCCGCATGTATTCGACCGTCTCATCCTGGGTCATCAACCGATCGCGGCGCAGTCCCGTGTCAACATTGACCGCTAGCGAGGTGGGAACCAGGTCAACTTCCTGCACCAGCTCGCGGAATTTGCCCACAAAACTGTCATCGATGCGGTTCGGGAAGCCGCGAAGGCTTGAGAAACCGATCAGTTCAAGCCCTGGACCGAATCTTTCGGCCGCAACCTTGCGGATCAACGATTCAAGGTCATACTGCCGCGCGTGGGAGGCCCGGGTAAAACTGTAGAGGGTGACCCCCTGGATTGGTGTTCCCAGAGTGTTCATCGCTGTTCCACCTTCATGGTTTTGGTGTCGCTTTCTTCAATGTGCAGTACCCCGTGATCGGTGATGATGTACGGGATATAAATTTTCAGTTCTACCTGGACTTCGTGTTCCTCGGTATCCTGGCGCAGCGGCAGCTGCCCGGTGAGGGTGGCCGAATCCAGCGGGAACCACCACTCGTCGGTCTCTTGAACCAGCTCTTCGAAGCTGAAGGTTCGCCCGTTCATACTCCAGCGCAGGCTGTCGGCCGGGGCTTCGTTTCCGTCAACGGTGAGCTTCGCGCCGGCGATGCAGGACCCTGGCAGGGCACGGTACCAAGGGATACGTACCTCGACGGCCGTTTGGTCTTCATGGGTGGTTAGTGTCCCCTGCTCGATTATGCGATCGGCAATCATCGGGTCTCCTTGTGTAGATGCATCACGAGTAACTTATTCCTTATTCACTCATTCTATTGTCTGATTCAGACATAAGTAAAGAGTTATTGAGTTCTTCTGCGATCCGCCGTGCACCACGCACGGCCAAGGCGACCGAGGTCAATGTGGGGTTACAGGCGGTGGCGGTGGGAATGACGCCATTACCGGCCACAAATAGACCAGAGGCCTGCCATACCTCGCTGTCGGGTGAGCACACGCTGGTTCCGTCATCGGCCACACCCATACGCGTGGTGCCTTGGTAGTGCAGCGACGAACCCGGCGGCAGCACAAATGGGCGCTCATCCAGCGGATCGCCCACGGCCTTCCCCAGCCGCACAATCTGCTGCTTCGCACGCTCGATCACCTGGTGATCCGCTTCGCTCAGCCGGTAGTGGATACGCATCGAAGGCATACCGTAGAAATCCGGAGTCTGGTCATCAAAAACCACTCGATCGGCGGGGTTTAGTTCCTTGGCGCAGAACAATCCAAGGCCAACAATCGACCCGGGAAGCATCGGGTCATCATCCGCCAGCGGCACCGGTGAGGCATCCAACTGCATGATCTGCCCGTGGAAGGGTTCTTCATCCGTGTAGGGAACCCAGGAGACTCCGCTTTGTTCACTCAATCCCGCGCCGGATTTTCCGGCGGTCAGCTGTGCGTCCACCCCCCGCAGACGGCTGGCAAAAACCACTTGCGTCTGGTCGTTGAGATAACGCCCTAGGGCTTCGGGCTGGATGCCCGAGGCCCACAACAGCTGCGGCGTGCGCAACGCATCGGCTCCCACTACCACAAAGCGGGAAGCCACCGAATGCAGGGTTCCGGTTCGCTGATCGCGGACCTGGACTCCGGTGCTTACCGACCCTTCGGTGAGCACCCGCACCACCAGAGAGTTATCAAAGAGTGCGAAGTTCGTATTGGCCCGGGTGGCTTCACCCATCACCACATCGGCTCCCGACCATACCAACTCTCCTTCGGCTCGTCGGCGGACCGCAAGCGGCATTGCTTGCACCCGGTATTTAGCCGCACGCCCCTGATCAATCTGGGTTGCCAGTAGCTCACGGACCTTCTGCGGCAACGGTGCCTGCTCAAATGCTTGGGTAGTCACCCCCAGCAGCCGTTCGGCTTCGGCCAGCAGCTCATCAAGATCCGTCAGGAAATCGATCCGCTCGGTTCCACCCGGCCGCGGGCAGGCACCGGTCCAGTGCGCACCCATCCCCCCGACGTTGCTGGACATGGCCGCCACCGGCAGTCCTTCCTCGCCAGGAGCGTCGAATCCTTCGGAGAGCAAAAACGTACCGGGGCGGGCCTGCCGGGTTCCGGCTTTCACCTCTCCGGGGGAATTGACCGTTTGAGCCCCGGCGCCGGGACCTTGAGAGGCCCGCTGCGCCGCGGCACGCTCGGTCGAGTCGCCAATGTTTTTCACATGCGCCCCGGGCGGATTGCTGATGCTGGGTCCCACCTCAAACATGGCGATCCGCGCCTCGGGAGCCAGTTCACTAAGGATCCTGGCATAGGCCGCGGACGTCGGACCGCTTCCCACAATGGCAACATCTACATCCAGCGGGTACTGGCGATTACTCATTGTGCTGCCACCAGCTCCTGAATACGCTTCACCGACTGGGCCGAAGTGACCGTTGGATAGTATTCCAGGCCAATTTCGCCGCGGTATCCGCTGGTGTGTAGCTGCGCGAGGCGAGAGGTCCAGTCAATCAACCCGGAACCTGGTTCACCACGACCCGGTGCGTCGGCAATCTGCACATATTTAATCAGCTCCGCCGCGTTGGACAGTTCGCGTTCCACATCCTCGCCTTCGACGGTCGAGTGGTAGAGGTCGTAGAGCACGCCAAACTGTGCCGAATCAACTCCGCGGGCCACGTATACAGCCTCCGAAGTGCGATCCAACAGTGCACCGGGGTGATCCACACGCACGTTGACCGGCTCCAATACCAAGGTGATTCCCGAGCCCTTGATCAAGTCAATGGCCTTGGTGTAAATCTCGATCAGCTCATCAAGCTGATCCTGGCGCTTACGCCCACCAAAACCGGTTCCCGAACCGACAACAATACGTGGGCAGCCCAGCTGCAAGGCGACCTGGACACCCTCCTGTAGACCCGCATAAAACGGTGCATGATTTTTGGGAGGAATCATAAATTGGGTTCGCGGTTCGGCCAGTTGAGCGGTGAGCTTCACACCGGTCTCTTCAAGTGCATCCTTCAGGGCCGGGATGTCTTTACCCGTCGGGCCCCACATTTCCACGGCACCGAATCCGGCGGTGGCAGCGGCACGAACCCGATCCGCGGCGGACTCACCGGCTTCACCAAAAAGTAGGTCAATATTAGGCGCAAGCTCGTACATGGGTACTCCTATCACAAGGGTGGAAATCAGTGGTTTTGTGGATGTGCGCCCTGTTTTTGGGCGCACTAGGTTATGCGTGGTGAAACATCTACGTTAGGTAGGGGAAGATCAGCCCTTCAGGCCGCCAGCGAATCCTTGAATGAAACGCTTCTGAGCGAAAAGAAAGAGCACCAGAATCGGGATCATGGACACGATAACGATGGCGAAAATGGAGTTCCATTCCGAAACCAACGAACCGATGTAGTAGTACATCGCTACCGGTAGTGTCTGGTTATCGGATCCGCCGAGGAAGATCAGCGAAGTGAAAAAGTCATTCCAGACAATCAATCCCGCGAAAATCGTGACGGTTCCGGTGGCCGGTGCCATCATCGGCAGCACAATCTTGGAGAAAATCTGAAAACGGGTTGCCCCGTCAATGGTGGCCGCCTCTTCGTAGGAGGTGCCCAGCCCTCTGAAGAAGTTCGAGTATAGGAAGACGGATACCGGAAGCAGCATGCCCGTGTACAGGATGATCATGCCCCAGGACGATCCGGTCAAGCCGATGGTTCGGGCGCCCATGTAGAGCGGCACCGCGCCCAGCTGCCCAGGCAGGATGATGGCAATCAGGAACAGGTAGTAGGCTGCCTTGCTCCAGCGTCGGGTGTTGCGAGCAATAACATATCCGGTCAGTGAGCCCATGGCGATGAGCAAAACAATGCTGCCGGCGGTGATAATCAGGCTGTTGAGCAGGCCGGCGAGGACATTTGAGTTGCCAGTGGCCGTCAGGACATCAACAAACGCGCTGAAATCCATACTCTCGGGCAACGCCAGCGGTGAGGTTGTGTACATTTCTGAACCCGACTTCAGTGCCGTGGTAACAAGGAAATAGAAGGGCGCCAGGAACACCAGGGCGAGGACCCAGAGCCCAATTTCTCGCAGTAGTGTCAGCTTGGTGTAGCGGAACATGAGCTTAATCCTCCGGGTTCGAACGAGTGAGCCGCTGCTGAAGCACGGCAAAGAATAGGATAATTACAGCCAGCACCAGTGCCAGCGCGGCGCCGCCTCCGAAGTTTCCGAGGGCAAATGCCTGTTTGTAGACCTCCGTAGCCAGGGTCTCGGTGGCCCCGGCGGGGCCACCGCTGGTCAACGCCATGATCGGATCAAACACGCGCAGTCCTTGGACAATCCCCAAGGTCATGGCGATCGCCACCGCAGGACGCAGGGCTGGCAGGGTGACATGGCAGAAACGCTGCCAGAGGCTCGCCCCGTCAATCGCGGCGGCTTCTTCGACTTCAATTGGGACGCTGGTGAGGCCCGCCATGAAAATGACCATGGCGAATCCGGTGGAAGACCAAGTCAGCACCACCAATACAGTCCAGACTGCCCATTGCGGATCGGCCAGCCATGGCTTGGCCAGGTGGCCGGCGCCAATCGAGGTGAGCAACACGTTGATCGGGCCGTCAAAGTCGAAGATGAACTTCCAGATATACGCGGTAGCTAGCGGGCTGAGCACGACCGGCATGAAGAACAAGGTACGCAATGCGTATCGTGTTTTCACCACCCGGTTCAACCCTAGGGCGAGTAGGAGTCCGAGGATGTTGCCCAGCAGCACCGAACCGAAGGCAAAGAACAGCGTGTTGCCCAGGGAACGAATTTTTGTTGGGTCACCAAAAATCGCTTCGAAATTCTTGAACCCTACGACGTCGAACGAGCCGATGCCCGACCAGTTGGTGAAGGCGAAGAACCCGCCGATACCGGTAGCCAGATAATGGACGGCGAAAACCAACACAATCCCGGGCAACGCCCACCACCAGTGCCCAAATTCCAGACCCCATTGAGGTCGGGCTGGCTTTTTTGAAACCCGGCCGTGCCGCCCGGAGCGCGTAGCTTCCGGCGCACGCACGATAGGTGCTTGGCCACCCGTTGGCTCGTTGGCCTCACGCTGGGTCGATTGTGATGTCACCGTCATGATAATTTCTGCCTATTCTTCCGAAACTGCAAACTTAGGTCCCTGCGGGTTACTGGTCCCAGACAGTGTCCATGGCTTTCAATACCTGGGCCGGTGTCTGCTGTCCGGTCAACAACCCTTGAACGCCGGTGCCCAACTCGTCATAAACTGCTGCATTGGACCATTCGCTGTTCGGCAGGGGTGCGTAGCGTTTGTTCAGGATCAGGTCTGCCACGTTTTTGTAGGCACTATTGGCGAAGTCGAAATCTTCCAGTCCAGTCACTGGCAAGGCGCCGTCAATTTCAGCAAACGCCTTGGTCTGTTCCGGCTTTGCCAGCCATTCGAGGAATGTGCTGGCTGCGTCCATGTTTTTGGAAGCTGCGTTGATCGAGTATGCATAGTTGGCGCTGGCGTAGATGAAATCTTCGCTTGGGCCACCTTCGCTGGGCAGCACCCTCACTTCAAAGTCTTGGTCTTCGGCGGTGTTTTTCAGCTGCATGTTGCTCGGGCCTGGGATGAAGGCCGCCAGCGAGTTTCCGCTCACCAATGCCTTGGTCACCACATCAAAGCCGGCGCCTTCAGCACCACGCTGGAAGCACCCGGCATCTTTCAAGGCAACCACGGCTTCTAGCGCCTTCTGCCAGCCCTCTGAACCAGCGAACGTCACCTCTCCAGCGGCACGTTTGTCATTCCAGTCAGGGTCTGCGGAGTAGACCCGGGTCGCGGCCAATTGCATTCCCAACAATCCGGTGTTGGGGGCAGCGGTACCGGCCACCGCGAACATGGATTTGTTGTTCGAAGCCAACGCCCCACACTGTTCGAGGACGCCCGCGAAGTCTTCAGGGAACTCGGTGACCCCTGCGGCAGCGGAAGCTGTGTCATTGGATACCAGGCCTACCACGGTGATCTCCGGAGCAAGTCCGTAGACCTTGCCATCTGAGCCGAACAGCGCTTCACTTCCCTCCGGAACTAACGCCGCCGCCGATTCGCCCAAAGGTTCAAGGAAGCCGGCTTCCACCAGTGGCAGGATGCTTCGACCCGATGCCGACCCCGGGGCGGTCACCAGGACGTCGGAGGCGTTGCCTGCCTGCAGCTGGGTGCGCACCACTTGGTCGTAGGAATCATTAGGCTGCGGGTTCAGGGTGATTTTTACGTCCGGGAACTCTTCCATGTACTGCTTTGCTAAGGCCTCGTAGGGGCTCTCGACAGTATTGGAGGTTGCGAACGTGAGTGATAGTTCCTGGCTCTGAGCGTCGGAAGCGCTGCCGGAAGATCCCCCGCAACCGGTCAGAGCGAGTGCCGCAACGGTGGGAATTGCCAGGGCTGCAAGCCTAAAACCTGCGGAGCGTCGGTGCTGAGTCATGACCAGCCTTTCAAACTTCATTGTGAGTGTAAGACCGAAGGGTGATCCCGGTCACTCCCAATTATGGATACATGTGCCTGAAAAGTACATAAGTTTTGCAGATAGTAGACATAAGTAAGTATTTGTACGACTTCTACATGCCCCTGCTAGCCTCGTTTGGCCTGACGACGCAGACCTACGCACAGTGCACACCTGAAAAAATCAAGGTGTGCACTGTGCGCCATCATGTGGTTTGCCGCCTAAACTCCGGCCGTCAGCGAGCGCATACTACGGCGAATCAGGTCGTGCTGCTTGCGCACCAGGACCAACGGGTCGACCTCTCCCAGCTCGGCAAAGGCATGCCCCTCCCATTCGCTGGACCAATACCCTCGGTATCCACCGTCAACAAAAACGCGTACGAGTTCCGGATAATCAATGGCAGGCTCATTGCCCTGCTCGTCGATATCGTAGAACTTGGCGTGGACGTGGAAGATTTGCGGCATAATTTCAGCCCACTGCCCCGGCTCGACGTGCCCATGCATATTAAAGGCCAGATGAGCGAAGGACCCCAACCGTGCCGGGTCGAAGTCTCGGCCACGCAGATATTCGATGAACTGCTCCTGGCGTTCACGCATCGATGCATCCATGGCCCAGATGTCCTGTAGGCGCTGTACGGCTTTCTCATCCAGTCCCGCCCGGGACACGGCGCGCAACAGGGTGGGTGACATGCTGTGCATGGTGGAGGAGAAGTCGGCAACAAAGCCCAATAGCGGCGAGTTCAGTTCCTCGTAAACCTCTCGCACCCGCATGATCTCAGGTGAGTTTGGACCCATTGGAGCGTGGATCTCATAGGCCAGTTTCAACTCATGCGCTTCGGCCACCGGAAGCAACCGCCGCAGCAGCTCAGGTTTGGCGCTTTGAATACGAACCAGCGGGAAACCCAGGGCTTTAGCCCCGTCAAAGAGTGTGCGGCTGAACTCGAATTCCTCGTCCGGGGTCATGTCGCGGTCGCGACGGCGTCCCATGTCCAAGTTCGCGCCGAAGGAGCTAGCGGCGAACCCATATTTATCCATGACCCCCTTCCACACCTTGGTGAATTCAGGTGTGACCCGTGGGTAGTCCGGAAGCATTTGTGAAGCCACTATCTCGATACCGGGGCCGATACCCAACTGCGCAACCCGTTCAAGCAAGCTGTCGAAGTCGTACCATCCCGCGCGGTACTCCGCACTGGCCGAATATAGTGTCAAACCGAGATCAAAGGGATCAGCGTCCGCCTTTGGCGCCGGCGCCTCAACCGCTTGAGTGTCAATCTGAACTTCCAGCGGACCATCCGTTGCGGTCAACTCCCGCTCTTGATTAACGAAATTCGGGACATACATTCCTGGCCCGCCATCAGCACCCGGGGCGATTTGCATGTATGGCAGTCGCAGCTCCCCCAAAATTCGTACGTTGTGCAGTGACCCCAGCTCTACGGGTACCGACAATGTGGCAATGAGCAGCGGGTGATCCTGAAGGAACCAGAGGACCTGATCCTGGCTGGGTAGTTCGTCCAAGGTGTAGCGCACACCACGCAGTTCAAATTGCAGGTCCTCAGCTGGAATCTCAACCCCATCTACCGTCAGCTTCAGGGAAGATACCGAAGATAACCAAAGGCTTCGATACCAAGGAATTGTCAGGGCTATCGCAAGGCCTTCAGGGTGGACGCGGAGACTGGATTCGTCGATGAGGCCGTTAGGCATGGTTTTCCTCTTTCTGGTGAATCTTTGGTAGTTCGCTCTCCGCAGCAATTCCCCGGAGCAGTGTGTGTTGCCGTCTAATCTGTTCAATGGCGCGCCAAGCGGTGCGTTCGCCCTCATACTCGCTGGACAGATATCCGCGATATCCCACTTTCTCCAGTGCGTTGATGACCGGAATCCATGGAATCTGTTGGTCTTCGAGTTGGTCGTTTATGTCGTGGAACTTGGCTTGGATGAAAACCACATATTTGGAGATCTCGGCAAGGTCATTCGGGTCCACGCCGATACCGTCAAGGAAGGCCGGTCTAGTTTCGCGGCTTTCACCCTTACGCAGGGGAATAGGGCGATCCTGGAAAATTCCGGTGTCAATGAGCAAACCGAAGTTCTCGGTACCTGTGCGCTCAATGAGATCGATATAGTCCTGCACGACCGGATGTTTGATGGGTGTCGGTGAATGGATCTCGGGACAAATGACAATTCCCAAGTCGTGAGCCAGTTCCAGATTTCGCTCAACCGCTCCCCGCCAGATTGGGTCGGGCACCAGGTCATCGGAAACCACGCCAAATTTTGGCCTGACAAATTTGAAACCGAGCTGATGCGCAAGAGTGAGGTCTCTGCGCAGAGCCAGAGCGCCTTCCTGCTCAGTCATGCCTCGGCCGGGATGCAGCCGGGTGTCAATCCAGGACCCATAGTTGGTCGGTTCCAATGAATACCGTTCAAGTAATCGGAACCAATCATCAATCCACGCCGTAGAAGGGTTGGGATAACCGGGAACATGCCCCTCACCAAGGATTTCCACACCGGTGGCACCGATATCATTGATGGCGGCCAGCGAGGTTTCTAGGTCCATGACCGTGCCGTAGTCCCCCATGAAACTGTAGAGAGACACCCCATACTGAAACTGCCCACCGATGTTCTGCGGGGCCAAGGTAACCATCCGCGTTTCGCGGTACAGCGAAGGCTGGTGAATAAGCGGAACATAGGACATCCGCAGCCGCAATTCGACACTGACCTCGTGCACACCCGCAGGCAGACCACCATCGAGCGGAACGGTCACTACCGCCGCTTCTTCCAGCGGCCATCGCAAGTTCCCGCTGTGCCACAGCTGCTCAAGGGTGAAATCCTTTCCCCCGAAACTCCACAATGGCACTTCCGGGCCCACCATCACACGATTCCCCACGGAAACCGCAATGCCGTCAATCAGTGACGCAGCCATACCTCGATATGAGGGCATCCGGACCCTGAACTGAAATCCAGTGACGCGTCCATCTTGGTACACGTTACGAAAACCTGCCGATTGGATCAGGCTTCTCTCTAGCAGCATTGTGACCCACCTCTCTATACTCATTCGAGAATACCAACCTTATGTAGCTTTTGCACTAAAGGTAGTTAATTTTTAGCAAAACGAATTTGAGGTTAACCGAAAGGGGCGGAGTCTACTCACGAGCAGTTGGTGCATTTAGTGCTCAGGGGTGCCATTGCGCTGCCTCATCCTCCGCCCATACGCCAATGCGCTGACATGTCGCCGAAGCTGAACGTCGGCAAAGAGAGACCTTGAAAATATCAGCGATTGTCTTTAGCTAAGGGAGTTGGATCCTCGCCGGCGCTAATGACCGAGTTCATCGACCAGCAACGCGAACGCGGCGACGCAGTCCAGCAGCCACGCTCCGAAGCCGGGTTACGTTCCGCGATGGCAGGGCTGGAAGAAGCCAATGCCACCCATCAGCGCGCCTTGGGCCTGCGTGAACGGCTCACTCAATCGGTGACCCGCAGTCGTGCGAAGGCTCAGATCCTTGCCTAATTGCGCAGCATTGTGAATATGCCAGTGTGTTTTATGGATGCCGAGTTTGCGCAATTACTCTCCAGTTCCACCGCTAACGCCGCGATTCTCAAGACCACCGAAGGAATGCACCGTGTGGCGGTGCCGATGCTGCTGGTCACCGGCTACGGCGGTGCGGTCTTGGCAGACTCCCCCGAACCCTTGGACGGGGAAGCACTGTGCATGCCGCCGCTGGGCGCCGCTCCTATCGCCATTCTGGTCGCATCACAACGCTCGCTGGCAGAAATGGAAATGCGCACACATAGCGAATTTCTGGCCACTGAATTGGGCCGCCGTGCTAATGAAGACAGCGTCCGACGTCTTGCTGGTGTTGTGGGGATCGAAATCGATTCGATCTCCGCGTTGATGGTGGTTTCTGCCAACCCCGGATGCAGCAATCGGGCGAAGTGCGCTTCCTGGATTTGCGGGTAGCCCAACATTTCCACGGTTGGTCGGGGCAATACGGCTAGCATCTGATGACGTTGCTGCCGGAAACCACAGTCGAAGCCGTCAAAGCCCTCACCGTCCAGCACGGATCCCAGCTTCCTGACACGGTCGGGTTAGCGGCTAGCGGCGGCGGGCCTGCGGGCAGCCTACCTGTCGGCAACCCAGGCAACGTCGCTGCTCAACGCGCTGGGCAGGCCACACGATATCGCCGAAGCTCATGAACTTGGAATTTACCGCTCCGTTTTCAGCCACTCGGGCCGCAACGAAATCTCGTCATTTGTCACTGAAAGCGAGGGGAAGATTCTGGATTACGACTCGGAACGAGACACTGATCTGTTGCTTACCCTGTCTACCTATCTGGAGACTTCCCAGCACCATGCACGCACCTGCGCAGAAATACATTTCCATGCCAATACCCTGTATAACCGGCTGATCAGCACCATGGTGCAACGCCCCGATGGACGCTGAGCCCGGGCTCTGATCCGGTCGTGACACAGACGCGCGGGCGCCTAGCGCCCATGCCGTGTTTATTCTTCGAGGCCGCCAACCTAATTAGGCCAAGGATTCCCCCGTGGAGCAACGGTGCTCCACGGGGAATCCCCTTCCTGTTTGCGCGTCAGGAGAAGTTGATCCCGCCGTCAATCAGGACCGTCTGGCCGGTCATATGATCCGAATCCGGGCCAGCCAAATACGACACCAGCTTGGCTACGTCTGCTGGCTCGGAAACGCGTCCGGCCAAGATATTGTCTACCTGCGCCTGCAGAGCACTGCCGCGCGGGGTTCCATCACGGGCGGTGAGCCGCTCGTCGATCAGATCCCACATTGCCGTTCCCACCACTCCCGGGGCATAGGAATTGACCGTGATGTCGTGCTTGGCGAATTCCATGGCGGCCGCTTGAGTCAGCCCGCGCACCGCCCACTTGGTAGCCGAATAGGAGGCAAGAATGGGGAATGGGCGGAAAGCGACAATGGAAGCCGCACCGATGATTTTCCCACCGGTACCCTGCTCAATGAAGCGTTTGGCCGCTAACTGGTAGGAGTAGAAGACTCCCTTGATGTTCACGTCAAGCATGCGATCCAGCGCTTCGGGTTTCACATCCAAAATCTCGTCCACCTGCGCAATGCCAGCGTTGGCCACGAATACCGTCAGGTCCCCCAGGGCACCGGTGCCTTCAGCGATCATGCGCTGCACATCCTCGGGGTTCGAAACATCTCCCGTCACCCCGACCGCTCGGCGTCCGCGCAGTTCAACCGCGGCCACCACTGCATCGATATTCTCCTGGGCTCCTGGGATGTCGGCGACGATAATATCCTGCCCATCATCAGCCAATCGCTCGGCAATGGCCCGTCCGATCCCGCGGCCCGCTCCGGTGATCAGCGCTACGCCTGCAGTGGATTCTGCCATGGTGATTCCTCCTGTTGGATACTGCTCAAACTGGTCGACGGTCTGGCTAGCCCGTCGAATGTGCCCAGCTTGTGCCCTGCTCCCAGCATCGCGATAGCACCGTTCTCACTGAGCGATAAAGCGCACCTGCTCGCTGCTAGGCCCCACGGAAGGCATTCTCACCAGCTGATAACAGCCCTAGCGGCACTGTGACGCAGGATACACAATTCAGTTAAGGCTTCACTGCCGGCTCCCCGATGGAACTGGCACAGGCCGTGACCAGACCGTCTAGTAGATGAGGTGACAACGATGGTGTTCCCCGCAAAATATTCATCTCTTAACGCGCTTGAGCTCTCTGATGAGGCACGCCGGATCCTAACTCGGATCATCCGGGTTTCCTTTCCGCATGCGCAATTCCCGGATGGGCCCTATGAGCGGATGACCGAGAAAATCATTGAGGCTTCCGCCGAATCCAGCTGGTTCCGCATGGCCCTGACCCAGGGCTTGATGACCCTGGATACGCTCAGTGAAGAGCATTTCCTGGACCTGCAAGATGACCGCGCGCTGGCGGTGCTCAAACGCATCGCGGATCTGGAGTTTTTCGCCTTCATCCGGCGCACCGTAGTCCTCAATCTCTACGATGACCCGGAAGTGCATCAGGCGCTGGGCTACGAAGGTGAATCATTCTCCCAAGGCGGCTATATCAACCGTGGCTTCAATGATCTGACCTGGCTGCCCGAGCCGCGCATTGAGGAAAGCGAAGAGGCCGTGCTGGAGCTGGGCCCGCTTCCCTACGCAGTGACCGCTTATGCACCTGCAGCAAACACTCCGCCCGTGGGCAATGTCCTGGGTGATTCAGGAATCCTTGAGGAAGGGAGCACTCGATGAGCGCCGAAGAAAAATCAGCCGTACACGATCATGATGACGACTCCGTGGTCGTCATTGTCGGTTCAGGTGCCGGTGGCGGAACCTTGGCCCACGAACTGGTGACCAAGGGAGTCAAAGTTGTCCTGCTGGAAGCTGGCCCGCACCTGGAAAACGAGGACTACCACCAGGATGAATGGGCCGCCTTCAACCAGATGGCCTGGCTGGATCCACGCACCACTTCGGGTTCGTGGCGGGTGGCGCGCGACTTCCCGAACCTGCCGGCCTGGATCGTCAAGGCGGTCGGCGGAACCACGACCCACTGGTCCGGAGCCACACCACGGTTCAAAGCCCACGAGTTCAAGGCCCGCAGCACCTACGGACGAGTTGATGGGGCCAACCTGCTGGACTGGCCGATCACCTTGGCAGATCTGGCACCGTACTACGACCGCGCCGAGCAGAAAATGGGCAGCACCCACCGCCATGGCCGTCCACCGCTGCCGGCGAATAACAACTACAAGGTCTTTGCCAACGGAGCTCAGCGCCTTGGCTACCGCCAATACGCCACCGGGCCCTACGCCACCAATGCCGAGCCCTATGACGGGCGACCGGCATCGATCCAAGACGGCTTCAATTTCCAAGGCGATAAGAACAAATCCAAATGGTCCACCATGGTCTCGGAAATTCCCAAGTCCCTGCGCACCGGGCTGCTGGATTTGCGTCCCGACTCGCACGCCGTGCAGGTCACCCACACCGCGGCGGGCAAGGTGGACGGAGTCATCTACATCGACTCCGAGGGGAATCCGCATCGGCAAAGGGCCCGCATCGTGGCCGTAGCCGGAAATTCCATCGAAACTCCGCGCCTGCTCATGCTCTCGGCTTCACCGCTGTTCCCCGACGGACTGGCCAACTCCTCGGGCCAGCTGGGGCGCAACTACATGCGCCACACCACCGGAAGCGTCTATGCGAAGTTCGATCAGCCGGTGAATATGCACCGCGGCGAAACCATGGCTGGGCTGATCGCAGATGAGTCCCGGCATGACCCGGACCGTGGATTCTGCGGCGGCTACTACATGGAGACCATCGCGCTGGGGCCAGCCTTCCTCGCCAGCTTCGTGGAGCCCGGCGGCTGGGGGCCGGAATTCACTGCGCTTTTGGATGACTACCTGAGCACCGCGGGAATGTGGATCACCGGCGAGGACATGCCGCAGGAAAGCAACCGGATCACGCTCAACAGCACCGTGACCGACCGCCTGGGCCTACCCGTGCCAAATGTCCATTTCGATGACCACCCCAACGATGTCGCCATGCGATCCCACGGCTACCAGCAAGGTTCGCTGCTCTTCGAAGCGGTTGGTGCACGCTCCACGCACCACACGCCCCCGTACCCCTCAACCCACAATCTCGGTACTGCGCGCATGAGTGATCGTCCCGAGGACGGGGTGGTCAACGCCTATGGCCAGGCCCATGACGTGCCGAACCTGTTCATTTCCGATGGTTCGCAATTCACCACCGGAGCCGCCGCCAACCCGACGTTGACCATCGTGGCGCTGGCCATTCGCCAAGCCGAATACATCGTCCAGCAAATGGCCCAGGCCAAGCTCTAGCTGGCTGCGGTGCTTCGCTACTCGGCGCTGGCGGCGTCCAATAGCGAAGTACCGCGCAGGGCACGGCTAACCCTTGAGGCCACATCGCGCAGCAAGACGGAGACTTCTGGCTGGCTGGATTGGAACTCTGCCGGGGACATCGAGACTGCGACCGAGCCAATGACCTGTCCCCCGGGTGTGGTGACCGGAGCGGCCATGCACGACGCGCCCCGGATGAACTCTTCCTGTTCGATGGCGATGCCGGTCTCCCGCACGGATTCCAGCTCGATGGCAAAACTCTGCGAATCGCAGATCGTCGCAGAGGTCATCCCCGGCATGCCATGCTTTTCCAGGTAGGCGCTGCACCGCTCGGCGTCCATGGCGGCGAGCAGCACCTTGCCGAAAGCGGTCGCATGGGCACCATTGTTGAAACCGAACCCCATGGGGGTGATCCGCGGTCGGGTCGCCGACTCAACGACGTGCGCGACGACAATATCTTCACCACGGTGCACCGCGTAGTACGCGGCGGCGTCCGCCCGCGTATGAAGTTCCCGGATCAACCGGGCCACCGCCGGCGGGGTTCCCACCTGCCGGCGCAGGGAACTATCCAGAGCATGCAGCTTGTAGCCCAACGCGTAGAGGCCCTCATCGCGCAAGTGGACCAGGTGGCCCGACAGGGTAAGGGTCTTGAGCAGGCGGTAAACGGTAGGCAGAGGCATCTGCAGTGCTGCCGCGATCTCCTTGGCTGCCATGCCCCGGTTATGAGCAGCCACGACGTCCAATAAGGCGAAAGCCTTCTGAACCGAGGCAAGGCCAGCTAGTGAATCGTTGTATCCCATGTCCTCATCTTGTCGATGCGAGGCGCGAACTGCAATTTTGAGTCGCAGCCGCATCTGGCCTTGCCGCAGTATTCCAGAATTCAAGCAATGCTCGTGCTAGCCGATCTCCAGCTCGCCCATGCGGTCCCAGGTATCCCCTTCAATCTGCCGGCTCACAATCCGGGGGGTTTCAACCAGGGCCGGGGCCATGTCGATCATGGATTGCTTGAAGTGGTCACTGCCGACATGAACGCCAGCGGCATCATCTTGGAATGCTTCAACCAGCACATACTCGTTCGGATCTTCCAGGCTACGGGACCAATCGAACCAGAGGTTTCCCGGTTCCTGCCGGGTTGCTTCGGTGAAGTTGCGTACCAGTTCCGGCCAGCGTTCTGACCATTGGGGCTTAACTTGGAATTTAACGACAATAAAGTACATGATCTCGTCCTTTCAGATGGCAAGACTTCCCTGCGTTGGCAGGGCCCAATGCCAGTGTCTCCGACACCCTGCTGCTGGGCCAATGGGCATTATCGGCAGGCGAGAACGCAAACGCGAACCTATTGCGGTTCCAGGCGCTATGTACTTTCCCACTGAACGGATATTGCCGGCCAGCGGCTTGCCTGCATGCCGCAATCCCAAGAGGACACTCGCGCTCCGCCCCACGAGGATCGGCTGCAGATCCACTGTGGCAACGCATCGCTTCCCACACCGGCCCCGAAGAATTGGATATCACTGCCGACCTGGACCGGTTCGCCGAGCGCGTCGATGCCGCACCGGAAAGTGCGTGGCTCGACGAGCACATGCAAGGCGGATTCCGCCACCTGCTGGTCGCTACCTCACTGCCCTTCCTGCTGCCCATGGGCCTGCATCACGTGGAAGCGTGGAACGAGGTCTGCTCCTCCGGGGAACGCGGCCCGGCCCGGGCGTGGCTGGGCGAACGACTGCGCCGGGCCGTGGACCTTGAACATTGGGCCGCGTTCCAAAAAAGCTTCCAGGATGTGGCCCGGTGGGCCACCGAGGTCGCCGATGGCAAGCGCGGCCCCGCCCCGCAGACGGTCACGTTCCTCTCCGGAGACGTGCACTTCTCCTACGTCTCCGAAGTCGAAGGAGAGAACGGGAGCAGGATCCTGCAAGCTGTGTGTTCGCCCATCCGCAACCCACTGCCCCGGTTGATGCGCTACTTTGCCGCGGCCTTGGCCTTGGGGCCGGCCGTCCCGTTCGGGGCTTGGATGGCGCGCAGCGCACACGTGCCTGACCCGCCCTTTCGCTGGGACGGCATCAAGGGGCCTTGGTTCGATAACAATCTGGCCACCCTCGAGGACACCGAGGACGGGCTGGTGATCAGCTGGGTCACGGGGGTGGTTGAGCACCGAGACCATCTGCGCCCGAGGTTGGAAACCGTCGAGGTGGCAGCGATCGAACCGCGCGAGGGTTGACGCGACCGTCAGGCATCGAGGTATTTCATCGCCTTTAGACCTCAAGGAACAGGGAAGTTCACGTTGACCGAGTGCTATCAAGTACGGCCAAAATTCAGGCCCTCAGCGACAACCGCACAACCAATGCAGTACAGCGCAGTGTACTTCTTACCGATGAGAGGGCACGCCACTGGTTATGCTCATGTAGCAAGGTTCGCTCCACGAGGAGATCGTCTGTGCCAGCTCAGGATGACATCAGCAATCAGGTCGCGCGGCTCAAACAACGCGTCGCTGCCTTGGAGCACCAGCTTCATCTGGTGCGTGCAGACCTGTCGGCACTCGAATCCTCTATTGTTGCGCCGGCACCAGCGCCCGCACCCATGCAACTGCCAGCTATCCCGGCTGCTACCCCAGTTACCTCTACGATTACTCATTTGTCATCAGCAGAGGACAAACTACAACACTTCCGTTCTCGGTTCCGCGGTCGGACCGATGCATTTGCGACAAGCTGGTTAAGTGCCAAGACTGGCAAGAAAGGTTGGGGACCGAAAACAAAGGGCTGGGTTAGCCCCAAGGACGTCACCAAGTCCGATTTGTTGCCGCTGAGCGATGATGTGATTTATCAGCATCTGAAGCCCACTGCCGAAGGAACTCATCCTTATCACGTTGGCCTGTATCCATTGATGGATGATGACCATTGCTACTTACTGGTGTGCGACTTTGATAAGGGTGAATGGAAGGCAGACGCCACCGCCTATGCTGCGGCAGCACATGGTGCTGGATTTGATAACCTCGTGGAGATTTCGCGATCGGGTCAAGGCGCACATATATGGATCTTCTTCACCGAGCGCATCCCCGCAATTCAAGCCAGGGCCATGGGTGCCGGAATTATTCGAAGCGCCATGGAATACCGTACCGGTCTGCCCTTGGAAAGTTATGACCGTCTCTTCCCTTCGCAGGATACGTTGCCGGTCAAGTCTCCGGGCGCCAACAGGCTGGGCAACCTCATCGCGTTGCCGTTGGAAGGAACAGCCCGTGCACAGGGGCGAACGGTGTTTGTTGACCCGGAGACCTTTGAACCGTTGCCAGACTATTTCTCGGCGTTGGATCAGGTAGTGCCGGCGAGCGCCAAGGCGGTGATGGATTACTTAGAAGAATTGGGCAACGTGAGCGTCGGTCCCAAGCTTTCGGCCAGCGAACCAGCGCCGCGTCGTCCCCGTGCTAGTTTGCGAGGTCTGGTCAAAAACCAGCCGATTCGAGTGCTGCGCGAAGCCCAACTGCACATCCCGCTGCCGGTGTTGCCCAGCGCCGTGATTACCGAGCTCAAGCATCTGGCGTGTCAGGCTAACCCCGAGTTCTACCGTAGGCAAGCACAACGCATGAGCACTTACGGGTTTCCACGTCTGATCCAATGTTTCAGTCACACCGAGGAAGAATTGCTCTTGCCACGAGGCGTCACCGACGAAGCCATCAAGATTTTGCGCACCGCCGGTTTCACGGTGAAGGTCACCTATCCGCGCAAGCCTCGGACCAAGCTGGAGCAGTCATTCCAGGGTGAGCTACGCACGGAACAACAAGAGATGCTCGACTCCATCCTGCCTCACCGCGAAGGAGTTATCGTCGCGCCCACCGGGTCCGGAAAGACCGTCATCGCCTGCGCATTGATTGCACAGCGTCAGGTACCCACCGCAATCTTGGTAAACAACACACAGTTGCTGGGCCAGTGGCGCGAGAGCCTGCAGAAGTTCCTGGGCTTGGATCCACAATTCATCGGACAGCTTGGTGATGGCAAACGAAAGCTCAGCGGGAAGGTGGACCTTGTCATGATGCAGTCGCTACGGGGCCGCAACGCCGATCCCCAAACGCTCACTGGCTATGGCCAGATCATCATCGACGAATGCCATTCGGTCGCCGCACCTTCTACCCTAGCTGCCGTCGAGAAGATCAAGGCAGGATTCTGGGTGGGACTCACGGCAACACCCTACCGTGCAGATGAGCTCAATAGCCTAATCACTATGCAATGCGGGCCCATCCGCCATGAAGCTGGGACCCCACTGGCTGCCACGCGTGAACTGCATGTTCATGAAACACCCTTTGAGCCCCAAACGCAGGAAACCGACGGCGCCGGAATGCAGGAGCTATATAACGAGATCGCCCACGATCAGGGGCGCAACCAACAGGTGGCCGATCTCGTGCTCTCAGAGCTAAATGAGAACCGACACTGCCTAGTACTTTCCAATCGCACCGGACAGATCCACAACCTTGTTGACCTCATCAAAAATTCGGGCACCACCACCCCGGTGATCGAACTTCACGGCAAACTCAGCAAGAAGGAACGTCAAGCAATCAGCGCGCAACTGGCAGAGGTGGAGAAGGCAGGGGATTCCTACGTGGTGGTGGCCTCAGACAAGATTGCTGGAGAGGGTTTCAATTTGCCTACACTGGACACATTGTTCATGGTCTCCCCCGCGAGTTTTAAGGGCAAGATCGAGCAGCTGATCGGACGCATTCAGCGAACAGATGACGCGCAGCGAGTGATCCGCATCCACGACTTCGTTGATGTGGAGGTTCCCGTCTTCGCGCATATGGCCCGTCGTAGGCACAGGGTCATCGTCAAGAAGGGTTTCAAGATCATCGTCAGGGACGGTGAGCACTCACAGCCCGCGCTAGATACGCTGTAAAGAGTCAGATCGCAGTGGCGGGTTGCTACTTTCTATTTCCTTCTCATCAAGGGCCAACCGAATCCCCCATCCATGAACGAGCAACTTCATGAATACCATTGGCAAACAGCGTCGGACGTGAACTAAGCACGTTCCACACCGCCAATCCCTTCATGACCAAGCCCATCACAGTTGGATTGGTCAGCTCAAAACGATCAACACTTCCCGATGCACTTTGAGGTAATTCTTGATTGGTTCAGCGATGGCGAAAGTAGCAAATACTCAAAGTTTCGTTTGCATGCTTTGGCACATGTATCGGGCAAAACAACTGCTTTAGCAATTTTAACAACACCGCCAGTAATAGTTGCCAACGGACTTATTATCCTACAAAATCACTGTAAAAGTTGCTAAGGTAAGAGTTATGGAAACCATCGGTGATCTAGAGCATCGCGTAGGCCAGTTGATCCGCGAAGCACGGCTAGGTAGAGACACCACCCAATCTGAACTCGCACGCGCCAGTGATCTGTCCCTCAGTGCACTCCAGAACCTTGAAAACGGCCGCGGAGTGAAACTCGAAACATTTCTACGCGCTCTGAGAGCGCTTGACCGTCTCGACATCATCGATTCACTCGACGAGGGCTACAGCGAACTAAGCCCGATGGAAGCCCTCCGCCTCTCCAAAAACAAGCCAGCACGCCCACAACGCGCCTCAAGGAGAACACGTTAAATGGCTTTCGAACACGTAAACGTCATCGAAGTCAAAGCTTGGGGCAAGACAATCGGCGCGCTAAACCGCGGCAACGTCCGAAACGCCTACACCTTCGAATTCGCGCCCGGCGCCGAGCCTAACCGAACCTTCTTCCCGCTGAGCATGAAGCCCTCGCCGAGGAAAAGGACTTTCACCTACCCTGGTCTCAGCGAAAACACGTGGAGGCAACTGCCTCCCGGGATCGCCGACTCGCTTCCAGACAGGTTCGGCAATGCGATCATCAACGCTGAAATGGCACGCCGAGGAGCCGACCCAAAAAATGTGTCCGTCCTTGACCGTCTTGCCTACACTGGCAGTCGAGCCATGGGAGCCCTCGAATTCGAACCAGCAACCAGCCCTAGAGCATCAAAAGCCACCGTCTTGGTCCTCAGCGACCTCGTAGTTTCAGCACGCAAGGCAGTTGCAGGCACCCTGAACGACGACATCGAATCAGAAGCCGCTCTCGCTCAAATATTGGCAGTGGGAACCAGCGCCGGCGGCGCCAGAGCCAAAGCGGTCATCAACTTCAACCCTGACAACGGGCATATCACCCCCGGACAGGAACCTGTTGCCGGAACCGAATCTTGGTTACTGAAATTCGACGGTGTCCAAGACGAGAAACTCGGTGACACCATGGGGTTCGGACTTATCGAATACGCCTATTCGCTTATGGCTAAAGCTGCCGGAATCACCATGCCTGAAACGCGTTTGCACCACGAAAACGGTCGTTCACATTTCATGATACGAAGGTTCGACCGCCCTGGAGGGCTAGAGAAACTGCACATGCAAAGCTTGTGCGCGATGAAGCATCTAGACTTCAACTTGGTCGGTACCCACGACTACGCACAGTTCCTGCAAACCATTAGCGAGTTGAATCTAGGCCAAGAGGCTAAGGCCGAAGCCTTCCGTCGCATGGTGTTCAACTATGCCGCTTGGAACTGTGATGACCACTCCAAAAACCACTCGTTTCTCATGGACGAGCAGGGTAAGTGGTCGCTCGCGCCAGCCTATGACGTCACTTTCTCTTACCGCGAGGATAGTGAATGGGTTGACCAGCATCTAATGGGGGTCAACGGCAAGTTCCTGCACGTCACTGCCTCACAGATGCACCAGTTTGGAGAGCAACACGGCATCGTTGGTTATAAGAGCATTATTTCAGAGGTCAATGATGCCATTGATAATTGGAGCCAGTACGCGACAAAAGCGAATATCCGCCAAGCCGACCGCAACCTCATCGAACAATACATTGGCCCGGTAGCCTAAGCGCAAACCTCGAGCCCCATCAAGGGAAAATGGGGCTAGTGACCAGAGGGCCGAGATTCTTACAAACGCGCGATCCCATCTGCTGGTTCACACCCAAACATCCTGCGTTCTCCGACTGATGCATTGGCCTGTCAGCCCACAAAAGGCACCGTTCGATCGCCCAACTCCCCCACGGCACTTTGCGCGGGTTCTTCCGCTGAACAGAAGCAGCCTGCTCGAAAGGCTCAGGAGTGAAAACTGTACCTTTGAGGATCAGCTGCAGCGACTGCTCCGTGAGCACGTCAATCTGCCCTGCGCGCGCTTGCTCAAGAACACCATCGGTGGCTGTTCGGCCCGCAAACATGGGACGTACCCGAGAACCTTGATGAGCAATAGAATTACGAATTGTGCGCGCAGAGACTCGTTCCACCGAAGGCATCACCGCCACTAAAAGATTGTGCTCTCCGGCTCTTTCAGCGATGTGGAAATCTAATTCGCGAAGAAGAGAGACTACATCAAGACCCACCACCTGTTACAACTATTATCCCTACTACGGGTTGAGAGTTGTTAGACAAGAAAACAAAAAAGCTGTATAAGCAAAGATGTTTGTTCCCAGGTGCCGCGGTTGCACGGACGCCATTACAGAGGCGGGACCAACCACCGATGGCAAGTCCAGATCTGAAGTCTATTCCCCTAGATCACTGGGAAGAACTGGGAGATGCACCACCGGCAGCTGGCACCCGAGCGTAGGAAGGCCGGTACAACCGGTTCTACTGCCGCCCGCGCCCTGCCGCATACCTTGCGCAATATTCAGGTCTCTGACAAAGGCGAAGTTCGTCTCTGCACCGCCAATGCCCAGACCAAAGGTGGAGGCGTGGACCAAAGGGCCAGCACTGATGCCGCGCATCAGCGCTATGGACTCACCCAGGGTCACGATCTCAGTGTATTTCTCCTGGCTCATACCAATACGTCATCACGGGCGGCCACGGCGGCAGCCACCCGTGCGGCGACAGAAACTACCGCGCAATACCGAAAGTCACGCGGTAGGTTAGAAACGCAGGAAAAGTTTGCCCGTTTCGAAACGCACCATATCGAGCCAATCCCCGCTAGTTCAATTCTGCCGATGAGGATCCAAGCCATGAAAACTCCCATACCTGACTACCTCAACGAAGTTCTTGGCACGCTCCGCGAAGACACCACTGGTGCAACTGCGAGCTACATCCCGGAATTGGCAGAAGCAGATCCTGATCTGTTTGCTTTAGCGGTCACCACCGGCACGGGAAGCACCTATTCGGCCGGGGACGTAGACACAGAATTTTCCATCCAGTCCATTTCCAAGCCTTTCGCTTATGCCGCCGCGATCATGGACCGCGGAATAGACCGGGTGCTGAAGTCCATTGGCGTTGAGCCCTCAGGCGAGGCCTTCAACGAACTGTCCCTTGAAGGCGGCACTCACCGTCCGAAGAATCCGATGATCAATGCCGGTGCCATCGCCACGCACGGCTTGCTCGTCGGCGAGCGCGCGGACCCGGAGGAGCGAGTGGCGCGCACGCTGAGCATGTTCTCCCAGCTTGCCGGCCGTGAACTCCGCATCGACGAAAGCGTCTGCGCCTCCGAGCTTGTCACCGCGGATCGAAATCTTGCCACCGCGCATATGCTGCGCAGCTACGGAATCCTCACCAGCGACCCGCATGAGGTAGTCGCCGGGTACACGCGCCAATGCTCAATTCTGGTGACTGTGGCCGACCTGTCGATGATGGCGGCCACCCTCGCCAACGGCGGGGTGCAGCCGCGCACTCACGAGCGCGTCATTGACACGGACGTAGCCCGACAGGTCATGGCGGTCATGGCCACCGCCGGAATGTATGACGGTGCCGGTGACTGGCTCACCAGGGTCGGCATTCCCGCGAAGAGCGGAGTCGCCGGCGGCCTGGTGGGAGTGCTTCCCGACCAGGTGGGTATCGGCGGCTTCTCGCCGCGACTTGATGAGCACGGCAACAGCCAGCGAGCCCGGCGTGCATTTGAGCGCTTGTCTGCGGATATGGGACTGCATTTGTTTGCGCCAAGCCACGGCCGGCTGGAGGTCGTCGGTGTGCAGCGCGACGGTGGCCGCGAGGTGTTCACCCTGCAGGGCAACGTGCAATTCACCGCGGCCGCGGAGCTCTTGGACCTCATGGCCGATTCCACTTCACTGAGTGAAGTCCACGTTGATATGTCCCGCGTGCATTCCTTCACGGATGTTGCGCGCCGCATGACCCTTGAAGGATTGCGCAGGCTGCGCATGGATGGGCGGCGGATATTCATTAATGATCCGTTGCAGTCCTTGGCGAATCCGGATCTGGGAGACGGGACCTACCCGGAGAGATCCTAAAGTCCTCATGGCAGGCTCCGGCTCTCCGGGCTTCAACCGGATTCAACGGTTCAGCGACGCTATCTTGGAAATCTCATAACCGTTAATCAATCATGGCGCGGCCAGCTGGGAAAAGTTCCGCGGTATCCGTTGGAAGCTCTCAAATCTCCGTTGGCATCTCCACATTAAGCGCGGCGCCCACTCGTTGCATGTTCTCCCAGGTCTTCACGTTCAGCGTGATGGCCGTGGCCGCTTCGATCTGCGCCGGAACCGGAGATCTCTCCCCCGGTACCCGGAGGGGTTCGGTCTCATCCTGCAGCTCGCTGTCTTTGACGTAGCTGATGAATTCTTCAATCTGTGCCGTGTACTCCTCCAGGTCACGCAGTTGAGCCACATCGATGGCGATGATCAGCGTTCCCTGGTGGTCTGCGGTTTTCCGCTCGGACACCGTCTGCGAACCCGAGAGCGCTCCGCCGAGGGCCTCGACTAGCAACCCCAAACCGAAGCCTTTGAAACCGCCGAAAGGCTTCAGCAGCCCGTCGGCGCCCACCCATTCCTTGGACAGCGTGTTGCCGCGATCCCGCTCTTCGGCGAGACGCCCGCTGGCCACCGCGCTGGTCGCGAAGTCGATCACCAGATGAGGCGCCTCGGCGCGAGGCACCCCGGCTGCCAACGGGTTCGTTGAGAGCCGCGCCTGCGACCCACCGGGAGGCACCACGATCTGTCCTGCGCCATTGTTATTGCCGAAGATCAGCGTCACCACACCCGCGTCGGCGGCCTGTTCGCAGAAGGGCGCCAGCCGCCCGGCATATTCGCTGCTGTGCACCGCTACCGCCGAAATTCCGTACTTCTTGGATCGTTCTACGGCGAGCGCGGTCGCATCACGCAGCGCAAAGTGCCCATAAGTTTCGTGCGCGTCCAGCCGCACCAAGGCTCCGCTGTCCAGATCCACAGTCGCTTGCGCTCCAGGCTTCGCGTGTCCGGCGAGCGCCCGATCCACATATTCGGGAAGGCGACGCAGTCCGTGCGAGGCGTGCCCCGCCAATTCGGAGGAAATCAATTGCCCGGCCATGTACTCGGCGTCCGTAACGGATGCGCCTAATGCCTGCATGCAATCGGCAATGAAGCGGTTCAATTGAACCGGTGTGCTGGTCACCGTTGGAAGCTGGTTAGACATGGATTCCTTAGGAACGTTGGGGCCACCGTGCGCCGTAGTTGGGTTCTCGGACGCAGAAAGACACTGTTGACTGGTCCTTCTAGCGTACGTAGTCGGCACCGATAATATCGGTTGTCGCTCCGGTGACGTGTCGGGTACGTCCGCTGGCCAAGAATGCGGCCAGCTCGGCGACCTCTGCAGCCGGGGTGATCTCCCAGCGGCAGCGCCGCAATGGATGGATCTTCCGGGTCCAGATGCGCTGCCGGTAACGCCCCTTCGGGTTTGAGTCCGCACTGACAATTTCAGCGATCGCGGCCAGATTGTCTGCGAGGTGCGCGGTGAGCGCTAAGGGTCAGCCGATCTCGCTCAGGATATTCCCGGCGACGAACATTCAGAATGCTGCCCAGGGCGTGCGGCTGCTTGCGCTTGCCGCGGATGCTCGACCCGCGCGGCCACATGGTGAGGAACAGCCCGCGGAACACCAGCAACGCGATGTTCCTCGGTGCCCGGGGGCCGAAGAACGGAATCTCGAAATATTACAATGTCGGAAGGCACTTGGGCGAATAGACCCACCCGAGGTGACCTCCCTGTAAAGAGGTCACCGGCTACCTGCTACTGATTGACGGGCGGGTGTTCCGCGATGCAGAAAAGATTGCCTTCCGGGTCGGCGAGTGTGGTCCACTGAACGTGCGCCACTTCTTCGAGTACATCCCACTTATGCATGGCTCCCAAGGCGATTACTCGTTGAACTTCCTCGGCGCGTGAACCCCACGGAACAGTGAGGTCCCAGTGTGCAACCTGCGATTCAGCGCGTGGCCGCGTACCCGGCTGGAAGAACATGCCAAACCCGCCGGCCCCGTTGGGCGGCAAATAAAAGCTGTCTCCGCCACCGGAAATTTCACTTCCGGTGACGCTGGCCCAGAAAGTCGCTAAGGCTTGGGGATTCTCCGCCTCGAGGTTGATTGCTCCGAGGGTGATTTGGCTTTGTATCATGGCCCAACGTTAGCCCCTCGAATTACAAGTTCACGTCCCTTTCTAAAGTTTCGCGTTCGGCGTCGCTGCGTAGGATGCAGAATTCGTTGCCCTCCGGATCGGCAAGAACCACCCACCCGGTTCCATCCGGATTACGCAGATCATCAACTTCTTCCACTCCCAGAGCCAGCAACCGGGCTAGCTCCTCGTCGCGGGTGCCATTGGTAGGTTTCAGATCAAGATGCACACGGTTTTTGACCTGTTTGGCATCGGGCACCTGAATGAACAGCAAGCGCTGCGTACCGTCGGCGGAGAAGATCATGCGCTCTTCGTCCCCCGGCAACGTTCGGATCATCCGGGGCTTGTTGAAAACCGAGAACTTGACCCCAGAATACCGATTGGGCGAAAGCATCAATGCTGTCAAAAGTCGTATAGGAAATGAGCGCTGCCATGGGCTTCAGCGTAGTGTCCACCGAGCTACTGGTCCGCGGTTCATTCCGTCCCGAAATACCGTATTCCAGCTGGGCCTCTTCACCCCGCCCCAAGCGCAGCAGTAGCTCCGCTCGGGTGGCAGAAAGCAGGTGGTAGCTGCATAGCGCACCTGTTGCCCGGTCTCAGCTCCATGGGTCAGAAGCTGATCATCTCAAAGATTGCCACCTCGTGTTTCTCTTCGCATCTACTTAGAGCGGCGGCGCTCGGGTCACCGAAGGTGGAATCGCAGCAAGGCTTCCGCCATCAATTACTCCACCACTGCCAGAGTAGGAATCTTGCTCAGCTGCTGTATGGAAGCTGGGCAATTTGGCTGCCGTCACCGGTTCTGGAGGCAGGCACAACGAACTACCAGCATTCCTTTGTGCAGAATTTGTTGGTGAATTTGAAACAACCAGCCCTACGTTAAGCAATTCAGATCACGGCGCCCAAGGCGCAGCAGAGCAAGGAGCACCATGCAGTTCTACCAGGATGGCTACCGCCCGGGCGACCCCGACATCCGTCCCGCGGCCCCCGGACGCCGGACCACGGGAACACTCCCCAAACAGGTTGACGTACTCGTCGCCGGCACCGGCCCCGCCGGGTCGGTCCTTGCCGCGCAACTGGCCGAGTTCCCCGAGATCTCCACGCTGGTCATCGAGCGCCGCGAGGCGGCCCTCGAGCTGGGACACGCAGACGGCGTCGCCTGCCGCACCGTGGAGATGTTCAACGGCTTCGGGCTGGCCGAGCGCCTGATGCGTGAGGCCTACTGGGTCAATGAGACCAGCTTCTGGGGCCCGGACTCCGCCGACGGCATCGCACGCACCGGCCGGATCCAGGACGTCGCCGACGGCCTGTCCGAGTACCCCCACGTGATCGTGAACCAGGCCCGCATGCAGGACCTGCTGCTCGAGCACATGGCCAACTCCCCTTCCCGGCTGGTCCCCGACTACGGCCTGGAACTCATCGATGTAACCGTCGCCGAGGCCGGCGACTACCCCGTCACCGCGACGTTGCGACGCACGGGCGAGGAACCCGGCAACGACATCACCGTCCGCGCCAAGTTCGCCGTGGGCTGCGAGGGCGCCCGCTCGAACACCCGCCGTTCGCTGGGCATCAAGATGCAAGGCGATGCCCGCAACCACGCCTGGGGCGTCATGGATATGCTGGCTGTCACCGACTTCCCCGACATCCGCCTGAAGGCGGCCATCCAGTCGGCATCCGGCGGATCCATCCTGCTGATTCCGCGCGAGGGCGGCTACCTGGTGCGCCTCTACGTGGACCTCGGCGACATCGACCCGGGCGACCGCGAGGCCCGCGGGCGCTTCACCTCCGACTCGGTCATCGAGGCAGCACAGAAGATCCTGCACCCCTACACGCTGGACGTGAAGGACATCGCCTGGTGGAGCGTGTACGAGGTGGGCCAGCGCATTGCCGATCGCTTCGACGACGTGCTTCCCGAAGACCGCGGCACCCGCACCCCGCGCGTGTTCATCGCCGGGGACGCCTGCCACACGCACAGCGCCAAGGCAGGCCAGGGCATGAACGTCTCCATGCAGGACGGCTTCAACCTGGGCTGGAAGTTGGCAGCCGTGCTGCAGGGACGCAGCCCCGAGTCCCTGCTGGACACCTACTCGGCCGAGCGCCAGGTCATTGCCCAGGAGTTGATCGACTTCGATCTCAAATGGTCCACCGCCATGGCGGCCAAACCCAAGGACCCGGCCAACCCTAAGGCCGGCGGCATGGACGCCGCCGAACGCCAGGGCATCTTCACCCAGGGTGGTCGATTCACTGCCGGATTCGCCACCGACTACTCCCCGAGCATGATCACCGGACCGAACACCCACGAGCACTTGGCTTCCGACTTCCCGGTCGGCGAGCGTTTCCACTCCTCACCGGCGATCCGGCTCGCCGACGCGAAGCCGCTTCAGCTCGGGCATCAGGCCCTGGCCGACGGCCGCTGGCGAATCTACGCGTTCGCCGACGCCGCACGTTCCGACGCAGCCGATTCCCGTCTGGCGGCGCTGTGCGCCTTCCTTGCCGAGGACCCCTCCTCACCGGTGCGCTCCTTCACCCCCGCCGGGTCCGACGACGACGCGGTCTTCGACGTGCGCGCGGTGCTCCAGCAGGGCCACCGCGAGGTGGAACCGGGAGAGGTGCCCGCGTTCCTGCTTCCGCGCAAGGCGCCGTTGGGGCTCATCGACTACGAGAAAGTCTTCACCGCGGACACGGCGAACGACATCTTCGAAGCGCGCGGCATCGACCGCGAGCGCGGCGCCATCGTGGTAGTCCGCCCCGACCAGTACGTCGCCCACGTGCTGCCGCTGGACGCACACTCTGAGCTGGCCAGCTTCTTCGCCGGCATCATGCGCTCACCGGCACTTGTCTGACCTTGACGCGGTCGCGGATCAACGAAACTCGCTAGCCCGTAGAATTCTGTTGTGCAGAAAAGTAATCGGATCGTCAAGAGACCAACCCATGCCATCGAGTCGGTCGAAAACGCCCTGAAGCTGCTGGTTCTGCTCCAGGAGCGCGAGTGGGTGCGCGTCGTCGACGCGGCCAAGGAGCTCGGTGTGGCGCCTTCCACCGCCCACCGGCTCATGGCGACCCTCGTCTACCGGGGATTCGCGTTGCAGGATGAGCAGCGGCGCTATTGCGCCGGCCCCAGCCTGCGCCTGGATGCGTCTCCGAATCCGGTGCGCAAACTGGTGGCCGCGGTACGCCCGCACCTCGATGCCTTGGCCGCCGAATCGGGTGAGACCGTGAACTTGGTGGAGCGGGTGGGCGTCAACGTCCACTTCCTGCACAGCGTCGAGGGCCCACAGCTGGTGCGGATCGGCGACCGGTCGGGAACGGTGCTGGCTGCCGGCACCTCCGCCGCCGGGCTGGCCGCACTGTCGGCCCTCTCCGATGCGGCCATCGTCCAGCTCTACCGCCGCCGGGCAACCCGGAGCTACGGGAACGAGCTGGACGAAGACGGCCTCGCGCAGTTGCTGTCCGAACTTGCGCAGGTACGGGCCAGGAAATATGCAATTAACATCGGCCGGACCGAACCGGAACTCGCCGCAATAGGTGGATACATCGGAATATTCGAGCAGCACCGGACGCTGGCCTTATCTTTGAGCGCTCCGATCTCTCGCGCGCAGAGCTTGCTAAGTCCCCATGTGGTTTCCTTGCTCAACTCGGTTTGCGGGGACATCCGAGATGCCTTGGACACCCAGCTGGGCTAAGCAATCCTAATTCCTGATTCGTCTAGCAGGCGGCGTGGTTCGGGGCTTAGAATTTTCCCATAGCCACCTCGGTCAGGATGTCGTTGGTGAGCAGCTAATCGGCTAACAGCATTTTTTAGGCGGGCGTTTTCCTTTTCCAGCTCTTGGGTGCGTTTGCCGGCTTCGGCTTTTTCTTTCGATCCGTACTGGTTGAGCCAGCGGTACCAGGTGGCTTCGGTGATCTGCAGTTCCCTGATGACTTTGATCATCGGGTGGCCTTCGTTGAGCAACTTTTGTCCTTTACGGACTTCAACGATGACCTGGTCTGGGGTGTGCCTGCGTGCCATTGTTTCTGTGATTTCCCCTGTGTCCAATGCCGGATACGATTACTCACAAAGTCACTGGACTACTTTTCGGGAACCCAGCCAAGTTTGTCCTTGAATCAGGGGCCAGTCATTTTGTCCCTCTCAGTCAAGACGTCGAACAGAAAGTGCGAAGATCGACAGAACCTGACTCTGAGCGCTGGTCCTGCTCTCCGTCGACATGTGTCAGCGGCTATCTGTGGCGGTCACGCGATACCCCAATGTCGAGACGAATTAACAGAATTTCACGCCAATTCCATCTCGATACTCTGCTTATCGACTGAATCCTGAGCCCATTCCCCGGCATCCCAGCAAAGATTGCGCGCCAAGGGCAGCTGATGGGATCCGCTCTCGATGATGTGCATCAAATATCCGCCGGTATTGGGAAAAGCCACGAGGTCTCCTGCGGCCACACCTTGCGGAAATTCGAAACGACGCCGCAAAATCAGCTCTTCCTCGATGCAGTAGGCCCCCACCAAAAACGCGCTAAGCGCGACGCGCTCGCTTCGTGGTGTGCCTGTTTGGAGGAGCAAAGGATCGACGAGGAAGTCCGCCGACGTTGAGCGGCACTGGGTTCTGTTCATATGCAGACCCACCAACGGGAGTCCATCGCTGCGCGTCTTGACGAAGGCCACCTCTGCAAGCGTCATCCCGCAACCGTCCAGCAGCGTCCGGCCGGGTTCGCAGCGCAGCTGTATGCCGCGTTCTTTGAGCATTTGCGCGACGGACTCACCCGCTCCCTCGGAGTCGCTTGCAAGAATTTGCTTCAGCCATTCTCCGCGGATCAATTTCTGGTGGTAGGGATATACCGAGCCGCTTGGCTCGGTTCCGTTGGCGCCCAGCCGATCGGATTTCCACGTCAAGGACTCATCCCCAGCGGGCAAGGCGGCAAGATCCTCCCAAAAACCGGTCCATTGCGCGGCATCATCCAGATAGGACATCGGGATCCCGCCACCCATGTCCACGAATTCCGGGGCATGGCCCAAATCCCGCAACGCATCAATGAGCCGCAACGATTCGGCCAGGACCAATGCCCGCTGCTGAGCGCTGTACCCATTGAGATGGAAATGGATGCCACACACCTCCAAGCCCGTGGTTCGGTCCGCAGACTCGAGAAAGTCGAGCCACTGCTCCGCACGGAGCCCGAAACGTGTGGGAGCAATCTTTGGGTTTGTGGAGGCGAGGCGCAGCGCGACCCGTACTCGGCGGCCGGACTCCGCCGCAATATCCAGCAGATCCAGCGCCTCGTCAACATTATCCAAGCTCAGCACCACGTCGTTGTCCACCGCCAAGGTGAGCAGTTCCGCTGACTTGACCGCAGCCGTGACGATCAGCCGGTCTGCCGGAACTCCACGTTTCAGGCACTGGTCGAGTTCGCGGAAACTCGCCACATCGACGCCGCAACCCTCCGCCGCGGCCTGGTCGATGGCGCCGATCGTCTTGTTGGCCTTGCGCGCCAAATAGATCTGGAAATCGGTCCCGTGTTCCTCCGCTGTTTGTCGCAGCTCCCCGATATTCCGGCTCATCGCCGAGAAATCGTGGAGGTTCAATGGCGAGCCATGTTCTTCAATCAATTCTTGGCATAGCCCCGGGTCGGCCAGGAGCCGCTCCATCCAAGGTTCCAGACGAGCGGTGAGCGGAGCGGTTCCGTGCATCAGTGGTGGCATCAAGGAGCTACTTTCTGGCTTGCGGAGGTAATTTTCGTTGCTACTCGCTGAGCCCAAGCCCGGTATTCCGGGTGCAGGGCGCGGTTCAAGGTGTCATGGCCCAGGGTGGGGTCTTCGGTGGGCCTGCCCAGGGCAGCCAGCGATTCGCTCCGATCCCCTCGGGCGTTCAAGCAGGTACCGTCGGCGTCCGTCAGCAGCCCGCGTTCTGCGCGGCGGATCTGGATTTCTTGGTTCGCGAGCAAGCTGCCGAACAAGGAATGAGCCGGGCGTCCCTCCGGTGCCGGGCCGCTGAGCGCCCCTGCTGGTGCGGTCACCGCGTCGATCGTTATCGCATCCGCAGTTGCGGCATCGGCAGCTGGTTCTTGGCGGAGTATTCCCGCATCAAACAGTGCCAGCAGCTTCTGTGCGGTGGGTTCGGGAGGACCGAAAGCCATGCGTTCGAGATTCGTTGCCAGGCGGTTGAACCGCACGCGGTTCGCGGCACCCCACTGGATTCTGGACAGCGACTGCACCAGTTGCGCATAGAGCCCTGACCAGACAATGGCCCAGATCCATTCGTGGGTGGCCGAATCCTCGCCGCGGTTGGCTCGGAGGCTCGCACGCAGCTTTTCGGCGGGCGAGTTGAGTGCAGCCATCGCTTCGGAGTGCCCGGCAAGTACGGTGTTGAACAGCTCCGTGGCGGAGGCACGGATGCCGCTACGCTGCGTGCACCGCAGGGCGCAAGCCAGCAGGATCTGCCACAGCCCTTCCAGATCAGCTGCGTATTGATCATTGGCTTTGGTACTTGGTGCTGCGTTCGCCGCTCCCCAATGGCGAATTTGCGTTCGAAAGTCATCCAGTACCTCGCGCAGGCTTGCTGGGATGCGCTGCGGTTTGGGGCTCATCGGGATATTGGTTCGCGAAGTCATGATGATGCGCGCAGGTTCTTGCCCACCGGGAAGATAGCGCACCTCGGCGAACCTCTTGCTCGTTACCTGTTCCCAGCGTCCGCCCCTCCCCTCGGTCAGGGTCAGAACCACGTCATAGGCAGTTAATGCCGCACCGCGAATGAGAACGTTGCTTCCCGGCGGCACCTTGCCTATTGAATCGGCTTCACTTTCAACCGTCAGCTGCGCTGCGCTGAGTGCCCCGCCAAGCATGCCTTCCGAACGGTATCCGGCCAGTCCGTGCCCGGTCGCGAGCACCACCTCGTCATAGAGTTCGGCTCCTTGCTCGGTGGAGACTTCCCACTGCATCCCATGGCGCACGGCGCCGGTGACTACCGAAGGCCGGTGTGCCAGGTTCAGGCGCCCGTATTCGGCGAGCCGTTCGAATTGCTCGCTCAGGTACGCCCCGACCAAGGCTCTGGCGGGGTAGGGGTTCTCCCCTTCAGCATTTTCGCCTCCTAAGGCCCACCACTGATCAAAGCTCTGCGGGCACAAACTGGACGAGGCGTCGATGATGCGGGAGTTGACGTTCAGCCGCAGCTCACGCGGCTGGCCGGCGTTCCAGACCCTGCCTGCCCCCGGCGGATACGGATCATAGACATCAACCTGAACTGCATTTTCCTGACATTTATTCAGTGCATCGTTGAGTTCGAGCAGGGCGAACAAGCACTTCGGTCCGCCGCCAATCATGGCAATGCGGGTCATCGGGCCGGAGAGTCTTCCAATGACTGCGAGTTATCCAGATCCGGTTCCTCACCTAGATTCTCGCGGACCCAGTCATCGTTGTAGACGCTCTGCAGGTAGGGCACCCCGGAGTCATGGATCAGGAAGGCAATGCGTGAACCATCCGGAATCTCCGGGAGCAGCTGATCCACGGCGGAGACAATCGCCCCGGTTGACGCTCCGGCCAGAATCCCTTCGCGCCGGGCGAGCCACCGGCAACCGCGGACCATCTCGATCTCCTCGATTCGGCACACTCGATCCGGTTCGGATTGCAGGGCCAACGCCGGAACAATACCAGCCCCGAGTCCGGGTAGCCGCCGGTTGCCGGAGTCGCCGCCGAAGAGCACCGAACCCAGCGCATCCACAGCCACCAGCTCGGTGGACAAACCATGCTCACGCACGTACTTCTGGCAGCCCAGAAGTGTGCCAGTGGTGCTTGTGGCGACGAAGAGCATGTCCAGACGCCCATCCAGCGCTTCCATGATTTCGGGCATGGTGGTTGAGTAATGCGCCTCGGGATTATGCGGTGAACCATACTGGTTGGTAGTCACCGCGCCCGGATTGTCGGCGAGCAGTTGTGCTACCCGGGCGCGGCGGGCGGCGAGCCTGTTCCCGTCCGGCGGGTCGAGCACCAGATCAACCTCGGCACCGTAGGCGCGCATGATTTCCAACGCCGACTTATTGGCGTTCTCGTCGACCACGGCCACGAATTTGATCCCGCGCACCACGCACTGCCTGGATAAGGCGATGCCCAGATTTCCGGATGTCGACTCGACGACCATGCCGCCGGCCTGCAACTGGCCCGATCGCATGAAGGCATCGATCAGGCTTCCGGCGGTGCGCTCCTTGGTGCTCCCGGAGAGCTGCAGCAAATCCAGTTTTGCAAAAACCTCAATGCGAGGCGCGTCAAAAAGCCTGTCCAGTTTCACCGTAGGTGAGTTGAAAGGACTCAGAGTTCCTACACTATCCATGATCATTACTCGCATTCGGGCGGTGACAAATCCTGCTGACAAGTGCTTGGCACAATGAATGCGGTGTGACCTCCACCGCTACCCAGTTTGGCAAGTCTAAACATGGAAGATCGGAACTAGCTAGCAATACGCAAGTATAAGTTTCGATTTTGATTTCCCACCACTCTGCCCACCGCCAAATTCAACGAATACCTGCAGAAACTATGCCTCGCCGAACGGTCCGGCCCCCATCCTGCATTCCCTCCGCAGGCACCGCTGCTCGCCGCGCAACCGCAGGATTTGCGCCAATAGTCTAATCTAAGTGATAATCATTCTCATTATGACTGTTAAGAGCACCCTCGCTCAGCGCGCCACAACTGGCCACGCGCTGGGGCAGCAGCCCAACACCGGGCTCGCTGCGCCAGCGAGCCCACTGATCTGCTTGAAAAATGCTCGTGTCACGGCCGTCCGGCAGCAGCAAACCCTGCTTGAAATCGATGAGCTTGCGCTGTTCCCCGGCGAACGCCTTGTCATCACCGGGTCCTCGGGCAGCGGCAAGTCCCTGCTGCTGGCCACGCTCACCGGACGGTGGGCCGCAGGCCTGGCTTTCACCGGCACCCGCACGGTGGATTTCACCCGCATCGGGCTCATCCCGCAACGCGGGCTCGATGCCCTGCACCCGCTGCTCCCGCTAGCCCGGCAGCTGCGCAAGGTCACCGGCAAGAGCGTCCGCCAGGTCCACGAGGCACTGACCGCCGTAGGGCTGAGTGACCCGGCGCTGAGCCAGCGCAGGCCCGCGGAACTATCGGGCGGGCAGGCGCAGCGCGCCGCGGTCGCCCTGGCAGTGCTCAGCGAAGCCCCGCTGATTCTCGCCGACGAACCGACCAGCGCCCTGGACCACGAATCGCGTGACCAGACCCTGGCCTTGCTGGACCGCGTCATCACCGCTCGGCAGGCCCTCGTGGTGGTCACCCACGATCCGGCCGTAGCCGAGGTGCTGGCCACGCGCCGGCTGGCACTGGAATCCGGCAAGGTCATCACGTCGGCCGGACCCGCCAAGAAACGAGCACGGACATGAGCCGGGCCTTACTGGAAGTAGCCCAGGTGAGCGCCACGCACGGGCGTGGCACCAAGGAGCGGCAGGTGCTCGCCCCGACGACCTTTGACATTTCGGCCGGTGAATCGATCGCCGTGGTGGGCGCCTCGGGAGCCGGGAAAACCACGCTCGCCGAGATTGTCCTCGGGCTGCGCGCCCCATCCTCCGGCCGGATCAACGTCCAGGGCCACGAATGGGCCGCACCGCACAAGCTGGTCTGCGCGCAGCGACGCCGGCTGGTGCAGGGAGTCCCGCAGGATCCGGCGGCCGCTCTGGTGCCGCGCTGGACGATTCGGCAGTCAATGACAAATGCCATCGAGCGGCTCTTGCCAGGTGAATCCGCCGACCAGCTGATCGTACGGGCCACCGAGCTCGCGCATTTCGACCCGATGCTGCTCGATCGGCGCCCGAGCCAGCTTTCCGGCGGCCAGGCGCAACGCGCAGCCCTTGCCCGGGCCTTGGCCGTGCGCCCTTCGGTGCTCGTGGCCGACGAACCGACCAGCGCCCTGGATCCGCAGACTGCGCGTGCGGTATCCGCCGACCTGCTGGCAACCATCGCACTTTCGGGAGTGGCGTTGCTTCTGGTAACCCATGACCCCCAGCTTGCCGCGCGGTGTACGCGCACGGTGCGCATCAGTGCACCGGACCAAATTCTCTTCAATTAGCCAAGGAATAGACAACCTATGATTCGACCAAGTTCCAGAACCCTCGCACTGCTCCTCTTCCCCCTGGTTGGCGCGCTCACGCTCACCGGGTGCTTTTCCACCGCCAGCCCCGGAGAAGCCTCCGCGGACCGCATCTCCGTCGCGCATATGCAGCCGCCGCGCTCCGGACTCAGCCCGCTGAGCGACGATGCTTTCAAGCTCTCCCGCTGGTCCGCCGCGGAAACCCTGGTCAACTTGGATGATGCCGGGGACGCCACCGCTGGGCTGGCCACCGAGTGGACCCGCGAAGGCGAGCTGATCTGGAATTTCAGCATTCGTGAAGGTGTCAGCTTCCACAACGGGCAGCCGCTGACCGCGGACTCGGTGGTGAACTCGCTGCGCCGCGCCATCGATTCCACCCCGGTGCCGCGCATCCTCAACGGCACCGAGCTCACCGTAGAGCCGCGCGGCGAGCGGGGCGTGCGCATCACCACCGCGGACCCCGATCCGCTGCTGCCCCAGCGCCTTTCCAGCCCGCAGCTGGCCATCTTCGACGCGGCCGCCTACACGGAATCCGGGGTGAACCCGCTCGGCACGGGCACCGGACCCTTCCAGCTCGTGGCCGTAGACGGCGTCTCGGGCGCCACCCTGGACCGCTTCGACGGCTACTGGGGCGAGCCGGCCGAAGCCCCGGGCATCGACGTGAAATTCGTCCCCGACGGCACCGCCCGCGCCGCGGCGCTGCGCACCGGGGAAGCCGATGTGGTGGAGGCAATCCCGGCCGGGCAGGCCGCTTCGGTGGACCAGGAACTGCTCACCGAAGTGCCAATGCCGCGCACCAACACGCTCTACCTGAATACCGAGCAAGGACCATTCAAGGATCCGGCCGTCCGCGCCGCGGCACGCGAGGCCATCGACCGCGCCGCCATTATCGGCTCGGTCTATGAGAACCGGGCAGATATCGCCGACGGCCTGCTGGGCCCGGCCCTGCCCTACGCAGCGAACTACCGCCAAGACGCCGACTACCAGCAGCGGCTGGCCGGCCGGGCCGAACCGGCCAAGGTGAAGGGTGTGGAGATCAGCTTGGGCACCTTCACCGACCGGGCGGAGCTTCCCGAGGTGGCGGTGCTGCTCGAAGCGCAGCTGGAAGCCGCAGGGTTCGAGGTGAGCCAGGATGTGCGCGAATACCAGTACATCGAAGCCGATGCCCTGGACGGAAAATTCGACGCCTTCATCCTCTCCCGGGCCACGGTGCTGGACTCCGGGGACCCGGTGGCCTACTTCGCCTCGGACTTCAGCTGCGAGGGCGGCTTCGCCATCTCCCAGCTCTGCGCCCCGGAAGTTGACCAGGGGATTGAGACCGCCGCGGAAACCGAAGCCGGCAAAGAACGCCCGCACCAGATCATGCTGGCCGAAGCCAGGATTCTGGGCACCGATGCCGCAATTCCACTGCTGCACGAACGTGTCATCCAGGGCGAAGTTCCAGACCTTCAGGATGCCTCACGGGATCCGCGCGAACGCCAGCTGATCACCGCCACCACCCGGCTCGGCGCCGAGTAAGGCAACTGCCCGATGAAAAACAGACGTCCCGGCGGGCGGCAAAACAAGCTGCTTTCCCTGGTCTCACGCCTGCTCAGCGGCGTGGTGCTGCTGTTGATTGCCGGCGCCCTGCCTTGGCTCTCGCGTACCGACCCGGTCGCCGCGGTGCTGCGGGCGCGCTACGCAGAACTGGAGCCCACGCCCGAAGCCCTGGCGGCAATCCGTGAGCAGCTGGGGCTCGATGGCGGCCCGCTGGCCTCCAGCCTGCGCTGGTGGTCCGCGGTGCTGCGCGGGGATCTGGGCAATTCCTGGGTCAGCGGGGCCGAGATCGGTCCGGGCGTGTGGCAGGCGGTATCCGTCTCCGCCACGCTCACCGCCTTCGCCATCATCGTTGCGCTGCTCGTCACCAGCTGCCTGATCGCCCCGGCCGCGGTGCGTGCGCTGCGCGGCCTGGAGCACCGCGGTTCCGGGCCGGTCGGCGTTGCACTGACCGCACTGCCCGAATTCCTGCTGGCAAGCATCCTGCTGGTCATCGTCTCGGTGCAGCTGCGCTGGCTGCCGCCCTACGGCTGGACCGGCCTCGAGACCGCCATCCTCCCGGCCCTTGCCCTTGGCATCCCCGCGGGAGGCCTGCTCGGACGCTTGCTCGCGGATGCGATCTCCGGGGCCGGCGAGGAACCCTGGGTGAACGTCTGGCGTCTGGCCGGAGCCGGCGCCCCGGTCATCCTGTCCGGGGTGCTGCGCCGGGCGGCCGCGACAACCATCGATCAGCTGGGTCTGGTGTTCATCGGCCTGCTCGGCGGCGCGGTGGCCGTGGAACAGGTATTCGCGATTCCCGGACTCGGCCGCTATCTGCTCGGTTCGGCCAATGCCCAGGACATCCCGGCCCTGCAGGCCGGGGTGCTGCTCATGGCGGGGGCCGCGGTGCTCATCGGCACCCTCACCGCGTTGGCCAGGCGCTGGTTGCGCGGCGGACCGCTTCCACCGGGCTCACTGCCTCCGGCGCCCGAGGCGCGCGGCGATGGGCGGATCGCACGCTTCACCGCGATAATTACCTGCTCCGCGCTGCTGGCGATCCTCGCCTTCGGCCTGCCCCGGGACCCCTATGCGATCGAGCACCAGCGGCTGGCCGCGCCGAGCCTCTCCTTGCCCTTCGGCGCGGATTCCAGCGGACGCGATCTGCTTGCGCGGGTCGCCCATGGAACGCTCGGGACGATCACCCCCGCGGTATTGATCGTCTTGTGCGCCATCATCATCGGCCTGCTGCTGGCGGTGCTCGGCGACATCTCCCGCGGCCCGGCAGAAATCGCCAATGCCACGCCGCCGATTCTTGCCGGGGTGATCATTGCGGCGCTGATGGGCCCCTCCGTCGGCGGAGCCGCGCTTGCGGTGCTGTGGGTTACCTGGCCGCCGCTGACCGCGCATGCCGCCTCGCTGATCGACGAGGCGCGGGCCATGGGCCACATCCGCTGGCTTCCGCTGGCCGGGATGTCACGCTTCGAGATCTTCACCCGGCATATTCTTCCCGCAACGCTTCCGGCGCTGCTGCGCCACGGCATGCTGCGCCTTCCGGGCGTTGCCCTAGCGCTTGCCGCGCTCGGCTTCCTGGGTCTCGGCGCGCAGCCGCCCATGCCGGAGTGGGGCCTGCTGCTCGCCGAAGGCATCGGCTACGTGGAGCGCGCCCCGTGGACCACGCTCACCCCGGCGATTGCCCTGGTGCTGACCTCGGTCTGCGCGGTGGCCGTGGCCGGGATGCGGCGCGCACCGCAAAAGCCGGCCCGTGCCGAGGCCAAGACCGCGGAACCTGCACCGGCAGGCATTTCGGGAGCATAGCGCGACGCGGCCGCGACGGTCCGGCTGCTCAGGAGGATTGGATGCGTTCCCAGAGCTCGGTCACGCGATGCTCAATGTCGGCGTAGATTCCCCTCGCCTCGTCAAGCGTCATATCCTGCGGATCGGCGACGTCCCAGTCCAGGTATTGCTTGCCTGGATAGATGGGACAGGTGTCACCGCACCCCATCGTGATGACATAGTCGGCGGCTCGCACCACGTCATCGGTGAGCGGCTTGGGGAACGCATCTTCCAAGCTAATATTGTGTTCCTTGAGCAGCTCCACCGCCAATGGCTGAATCTCTCCGGCGGGCAACGAGCCCGCGGAGCGGACCTCCACCCGCCCGCCGGATACTTCCGCGAGCAATGCGGCGGCCATCTGCGAACGCCCGGCATTTTGCACGCAAACGAATAATACCTGTGGATTGTCCTTGGCAATGCTGCCCATGGATTGAGCGAGCGCGCGCAGTCTGTCATCGGCGAAGCGGGTGGCAATGGCCGCCAGGTAGGTCCGCACACGTGCGGTACGCCCCAAGGTGGCATACGACTCGAAGACATAGCGTTCTATCATCTCGGGAGTGAACGTGCCCGCGTAGCGTTCGGCTAAATGCTCGGACATCCGGCCCAATACGTGGGTGTCCTTGGTGGGATCGGTGTCGTTCGGTGTCCAAGTCATGTGAACTGCCCTATTCCTTTTTCTCAGCTGGCAACTCATCGCTACGCAGCAACTTTGTGAAGATCGGTGATTTATCCAAGGCGTTTTTGACACCGGCGGCATAAAAAACACCCACGGCAAACTCGTCAGCTCTGGAAGAGCATGGTCCAGCTCGCTTAACCATCAACACGTACGTCGCTAGACATCGATGACTATCGATATCTAATCTTCGGCAATACATCGATGATTGTCAATATCCCAGGTTGCCGGTCAATGAAGAATTCATTTGGCTCACCACAGGCCGCCGCACACTCCCGACGGCCGCCAGGAAGGCGCGTGATGGCGCAATCCGGCCCCGCCTGGCCATGCGCGGTGCAACATCAAGCGTTACAAAGGCGCCTGATGCGGCGGAGCATGAAAGAATCCATGCGTATGTCTCGGATCACGGAACTTTTTGCGCGTGATCCAGCGTGGAAGGACGTGGCATGGCGACAGGACCCACCCCGGCTATCGCGCATCAGCGCACGGATGCGGCCTGGATAACAACGGTCTTTGCGGGCATTATGGCGGCCTTGCATATCTGGAAGCTCCCTTCGGCGCTTCCGGTGCTGCAAGAGGAGCTGCACATTTCGTTGATCCTCTCCGGCGTGCTGCTGGGGGTGGTCCAGGTCGCCGGCATGCTCGGCGGCCTGGCTATGTCGCTGCTCGCCGAAATCTATTCCCAGCGAAAAATCATGATCCTCGGCCTGCTCCTGCTCATTTTCGGCTCGGCCCTGGGTTCCTTCTCCCCCAACGCCGGGATGCTGCTGGGCACGCGAATTATCGAGGGGGTCGGGGTGATCATGTGCAGCGTGATGGGCCCTGGCCTGGTGCGCGCCCATGCGCCGCTGCACCGCATGAATCTGGCGGTGGGCTGGTGGGCCGCCTTCATGGGTATCGCCACCTTCTTCGGCGTCTTGGGCACAGCGGTTGCCCTGCGCTTCATCTCCTGGCAGAGCTGGTGGTTCATTCTTGCGGTGCTGACCGTGCTCCCGATCCTGCTGATTCTCAAGTTCGTCTCCGCCTCTGCCCCGGGCGGAGGCACCAGCGCCAAGGAAGCCTTGAGGAAAATCGTGGTGACCGCAGCTTCCGGCCGCATCTGGATCAGCGGCATCATCTTCGGCTGCTACACCGTGCAGTGGATGGCAATCGTCGGATTCTTGCCCACCATTTTCCGTGAAGACGGACTGTCGCCAATCCTCGGCGGGTTATTCTCGGCGGTAGTCGGCGGGCTGAACGCGCTCGGAGCGATTATCACCGGGCTGCTGCTGCACCGCGGAATCGCCGGCAAGAAAATGCTGCTGGCCTCCTTTGCGGTCATGGCCGTGATGGCCCTATTGACCTTCGCGATCGACTACCCGGCATCGCTGGTGCTCGTTCAGGTGCTCTGCGTGGGGCTGTTCTCGCTCTGCGGTGCCGCCGTTCCGGCCACGATGACGCGCTTGGCGGTTGATCTGGCACCGGAGGGCGGCTCGGCCCCGGCCGCCATGGGCCTCATGCAACAGATATTCAATATCGGAAACTTCACCGGGCCGATGCTCGTCGCCTGGCTGGTGGTCCTCACCGGCGGATGGAATTCCACCTGGTGGGTGAGCGCGTTCTTCGGGACGCTGGGCTTGGCGATGGTCATGGTTCTGCTGCCCAAGAACTCGCCGCTGAACTCGATCCAGCACGCCTAGGATACCCACCAGCCGCCGCCATAAATGAGCACCGCCGCTATGACGCCCAAGAGCCTTCAACGCGTGGCGCACTACCCAAGGCATCGCCGCAATGGGCACAATGATCCCATGCGCCTTTTCCTCATTCGCCACGGACAAACACCTTCGAACGTCGGGCACCACCTCGACACGGCGGAACCGGGAGCGCCGCTGACCGAGCTCGGGCAGCAGCAGGCCGAAGCCCTGGTGGCCCTGCTTGGCGAAACCGGCATCGAGGCCATTTACGCCTCGAACCTGGTGCGCACCCAGCAAACTGCGGCTCCGCTGGCCGACGCCCTGGGACTGGAGGTCGCCGTGCGCAGCGGATTGCGTGAGATCTCCGCCGGCGCGCTGGAGATGGCCAACGACCCGCAGTCCGTCCAGACCTACCTGTCCGTCGCCCTCGGATGGGCCGACGGACAGCTGGAAACCCCGATGCCCGGCGGCGGTCCGGACGGCGCATCCGAATTGGCACGCTTCGATGAAGCCGTGGCCGAGGCGGCAGCCTCCGGTGTGCAGACCGCGGCGCTCTTCACCCATGGGGCCATCATCCGCGTCTGGGCCGCAGCCCGGTGCGAGAACCTGGACGCCGCGTTCTCCGCGGAGCATTCGGTATCCAACACCGGGGCCATCATCCTCGAGGGCTCCCCCGGAAATTGGCGCGCGACCCAGTGGCAAGAGCAAGCCATCGGCGGAGCGGATCTGGAAGATCCGGCCACCGACGGCGCGGCCGCGGATACTTTCACCCGAGAATAGGGACCGCTTTCAGCTCAGAGGTTTTCCGGGCCGGTCTCATTCCGCTTTCCAAGATCAACGTTCTCGGTGTCCCCATCCTGGGGATACAGGTCCGCTCCGGTGCGGTCCTTCAGCGTCAGGGTCGCGAGCAGCGAGGTGGCCACCCAAATGAACAGGTACGTGGATACCGCCACGGTGGTATCGAACTTGCCCACCAGCGCGGCGGCAATGGTCGGCGCGAACGCGCCGCCGACCACCGAACCCAGCGCATAGCTGATCGAGGCGCCGCTAAGTCGAATGCGCGCCGGGAAGAGCTCGGCGTAGAGCGCCGGCAGCGGCCCGTAGGAGAAGCCCATGAAGGCGCCGAAGACCACCAAGGACACGGTGACCCAAGCCAGGTTCGCGGTTTCGATGAGCAAGAACAGCGGGAAGAGCCAGGCAAGCAACAGCACCCAGCCGATGATGAACATCTTCTTGCGCCCGATTTTGTCCGAAAGCACGCCGCCGAACCAGGTGGAAATCAGCCAGGCCACCGAACCGATGGTGATGATATTGAGGATGTCTCCGGCGTTCAGTTCCAGCTTGTTTGTCGCATAGCCGAGAATGAAACCGCCGGTGAGCATGTAGCCTGCGGTGTTGTTGCCCATGAACACCAGGGTCGCCTGGATGACCTTCTTCGGGTGCTTGCGAAACAGCGTGGACAGCGGGGCGGTCTCGGTCTGCTTGGTCTTCTCCAGCTCGTGGAAGACCGGGGACTCCTGGACTTTCACGCGGATGTAGTGGCCGATGAGGATCAGCACGAAGCTGAGCAGGAAGGGAATGCGCCAGCCCCAGGCCATGAACTGCTCCGCGGAGAGCACCGCGGCGATAATCGCGCTGACCGCCGAGGCCAGCAGCATGCCCGCCGGAACGCCAAGCTGCGGGAAGGCGCCGAACTTTCCGCGGGCATTGTCCGGGGCGTGCTCCACTGCCATGAGCGCGGCCCCGCCCCACTCGCCGCCGGCGGAGAAGCCCTGGACGATGCGCAGGAAGATCAAGAGAATCGGGGCCCAGACGCCAATGGTTGCGTAGGTTGGCAGCAGGCCAACGAGCGTGGTGCCCACGCCCATCATGATCAGCGTGGTGATCAGCACCGCGCGGCGGCCATAGCGGTCGCCAACCCGGCCCATGACCACGGCCCCCAAGGGGCGGAAGAGGAAGCTGATGCCGACGGTGGCGAAGGCGATGATCGAACCGAGCGACCCTTCGGCCGGCGTGAAGAACTGCGGAGCCAACACCAGCGCCGCGGCATTGGCATAGATGAAGTAGTCGTACCACTCCACGGTGGTTCCCACCATTGTCGCACCGGCGACCCTTTTCTGCTCCGGCGTCATACGCCCCGATGCGGAAGCTGCTGCAGTCATTGCTCCTCCTCGATATAGCGAGTGTCTGGGAGCATTTTCCTGCACATATCCGGGCGCTCGGCGCCGGACTTGGAACGACTCCCTAGCCCCGATATTAGGCTTGTATTTATAGTCCTACAAGGGCTGCAACAGCACGCTGGCGCCCGGGAAGCCAGCGTGCTTCGGGGTGGAACGGCTCCAGTCCGCTCGTGTGCCGGCGGCACGGCACCGCAGGATCACCGGCCCGGCGTTGCCGATTCCCGCGCGCTGCCGGCCCCGGGGTAAGCGAGGCCGCCGCGGCTAGGAGCCGGCGGTGATCGAGTCGATGGCGGTGCGGGCTTCTTCGGCCAGCTGCTCGGGCATCGGGGCACTCTTGGCCGAGTCGGCGGACACCTTCTGGCCCTCGTCGCTGACCACGTATTGGCCGAAGGTCTTGGCCAGTTCCACGGTCTGCGCATCAGCATAGCTGCTGCAGAACAGCAGATAGGAGACCAGCACCAGCGGGTAGGCGCCCTCGGCGGTGGTTTTCCGGTCCAGCTCCAGCGCGATGTCGTGCTCCTTGCGGCCTTCGGCGCGTTCGGATTCGGCTACGGCCAGGGCCGCGGCCTCGCCGCTGACGGCCACGAATTCGCCGCCGACCTTCAGCTTCACCTTGCCCAGGTTCTCATCGACCAGGGAGTCATCGGCATAGGTCACCGCGCCCACCGCACGGGTCACCGTGGTCACCACGCCGGCGTTGCCCTGGGCCTTTTCCAGGCCGGTCGCATCCGGCCAGCCGCCATCGGGCTCATGGGCCCAGGCTTCGGGGGCAACGCTGTGCAGGTACTCCGTGAAGTTCTCGGTGGTTCCCGAGTCATCGGCACGGGCCACCCCGGTGAGCGGAACATCGGGCAGTTCCACCCCCGGATTCAGCGCGGTGATGGCGGGATCCTGCCAGGAGCGGATCTCGCCGGAGAAGATCCTGGCGATGGTCTCTGCGTCCATATTCAGCTCGCTGATCCCGGGCAGGTTGAAGGCGATGGTGATCGGGGAGATGTAGGCGGGGATGTTGATCGCGCCCTGCGGGCCGCAGGTTTCGATCGAGCGCTGGATCTCTTCTTCCTTGAGGTACGCATCGGATCCGGCGAATTCGGTGCCGCCGGCCAACAGCCCGGCGCGCCCGGCGCCGGAGCCCACCGAGGCGTACTGCACCTGGACCTTGGGGTGCAGCGTGGCGAATTCGGTGGTCCAGGCATTCATGGCGGAGTTCTGCGCCGTGGATCCGCCTCCGGTCAGCGTGCCTTCAAGATTCGAGGTATTGCCCTCCGCGGCATTCCGCTGCGCTTCGCCCAACGGGTAGTCCGACCCGCATCCGGCCAGCAATAGTGTCGCAGCCAGGCTTGCGGCGACTATGAGCTTGGGTGAACGGGCAGATGCCGACCGGCGGGGGAGGCTGGGGCGCACGGGTGCTCCTCAAATCTTGGCTGAATGTTGGACAGGCTAAAAACACAAGTCAAGCATCATACTGCTCAATGCTCGAAACTCATTACTTCGCGCTGGTGCAACTACCTTACGTCGAATCGGGTACGCGTGCGGTGCGCGATTGCTCGAAGTCTTGAAGGTCCTGGGCAAATCACCCGGTCAGCGCCCCAGCCGCTTGGCGGCCGCTGGAAAGATCAAGACCGTCAGCGCGCCGGTGACCCTCACGGAAGCGGTCACCTCGGAGAGAATCCCGCGGGCGGCCGCGGGCCTCAGCGTTCTGAGCGGCGCGAGGTTGAAATTCACGCCGCTGGTCACGGAGAATACCGAGATCAGAAAGCTGAATCCCACGATTTCCACCTTGTCCATCACCTCGGCGGCATACTCGGCCTTCACCTCCTTGAGCACCGCGTTGGCCAGGATCCCGGCGGCGAACATGCCAAGGGCCGCATCCAATTCGAAGACGGCGGCCACCAGCATCAGCGAGACCAGGAGCAGCTCGGCACAGAACTTTTACTCCAGAAGCAGGTCGTAGCTGACCTGTACGGTAAAAATCCAACATTTTCGGTTAAAGATGGGATTATTGCCCAAATAAGCTTGGTATTTGCTGGACGCTTTGCTATTCATTGAATGGTGAACAGAGTAACTGCATGAGCCAACGCCGCGTATTCCGCCGCTTTATCCTTCCTTCCGCCTGGCTGCTGATCGGCGCCCTCGTCGCCGTCAGCCTGGTCAAGCTCGCCTTCACCGGCAGCAGCTCGGCCGCCGAGGACCAGCTATATCCCACCGGCGAGGTGCCGGCCGAAACAATCATGGTGGAAACGGGCACCGTGGAGAACACCCTGTCGATTTCCGGGAGCATCAAGCTCGATGCGGCGCAGCCGCTGAACGCCCCGCTCGACGGCGTAGTGAACTGGGCCTTCGTGAAACCCGGTGACCACGTGAGCAAGGGCGACCGGATCTTCCAGATCCGCGCCGAAACCCAACCCGAAGCCGCCGAGACCACCGAGTCCGATCAAGAATCCTCCGCCGGGGAGGAACCGGTGCAGGCCGCCGAGCCCGTGGTGACTTACCACGACGTGTACGCCCCGGCCACCGGCAAGGTCGGCAAATTTGCCATCGAGCTCGACGACGAGGTCACCAAGGGCGCCGACCTGGCCAAGGTGCAACCGCAGAACTTCAAGGCGGTCGGGGCGATCAGCCCGCTCGACCGCTACCGGCTCATGGATGGAACTCTCGAAGCCACGATCACCATCGAGGGCGGGCCCGAGCCCTTCACCTGCAAGGATCTGAGCGTGGGCGATACCGCCTCGGCCACGGTGGACGCCGATTCACCGGAGCAGGAGCTGGACCCGGGGATGGGCTCGATATCCGCCGAAGGGCAGGGCTCCAGTGCCTCGGGCAGCGAAATTTCCTGTGACGTTCCGGCGGACACCGTCGTTTTCGATGGGCTGTCCATGGCCATGGACATCGAGGCCGGAACCGCCGAAGAGGTGCTGACCGTACCGGTCACCGCGGTCCGCGGGCTGGTCGGCAGCGGCGCCGTGTGGCTGCTCGACGAGAACGGCAAGGAGATCCGCACCGAGGTGCAGCTAGGGGTCACCGACGGCAAGGTCGTCGAGGTGGCTTCCGGACTGGAGGCCGGAGCCGAGGTGCTGCGCTACGTTCCGGGCTCCGCTCCCGAGCCGGCTGAAGGCCCGGGAATGGAGATGTACCCCTGATGAGTTCTGCTCAGCTGCTGAAGCTTGAGAACGTCACCCGCAGCGTCCGGCTGCCCGATGACAGCGAACTGCGCATTTTGTCCGGTATCGACCTGACCGTCACCGAGGGCGACCATATCGCCATCGTCGGGCGCTCGGGCACCGGGAAGTCCACGCTGCTGAACATCCTCGGACTGCTGGACCGGCCGACCTCGGGCACCCTGGCCTGGCGGGGAAAGGACGCCACGAAGCTCAGCGCCCGGCAGGCGGCCGCGGCCCGCGGCCGGGACCTGGGTTTTGTCTTCCAGCAGTTCAACCTGCTGCCCGGACGCACCGCGCTGGAGAATGTGATGGCGCCGCTGATGTACTCCAGCGGCCGCGACTTCTGGCAACGCCGCAGGCTGGCCGCCGAGTCGCTGGACCGGGTGGGGCTTGGCGCCCGGCTCGATTCCATGCCGCAGACCCTGTCCGGCGGCGAGCAGCAGCGCGTGGCCATCGCCCGCGCCCTGGTCCGCCGCCCGCGCGTGGTGCTCGCCGATGAGCCCACCGGCGCGCTGGACGTGGCCACCGGCCGCGCGGTGATGGAGCTATTGGATGCGGCCACCGTCGAATCCGGCGCCGCGCTGATCACCATCACCCACGATTCCAATGTTGCGGCGCTGGCCCGCGAGCGCTTGAGCCTCGACGGCGGACGGCTGCATCCGCTGAGCCAGGAGGCCGCGCGATGAACACCCTGGCCCGCATCTTCACCGGATTCATCGCCGCCTTGCTCGAGGCCTGGCAGGAGCTGCGCATCCACCGGCTGCGGGTGCTGCTCTCGCTGATCGGGGTGACCATCGCGGTGGCCTCGCTGACCACCGCGGTGGCCGGAGCGCAAATGGCCCAGCAGCTGATGACCGAACAGCTCGAGCGCAACGGGCGTCCGGCGATGATCAGCACCTACGCCATGGACCCCGCCAGCCAAGGACCGCCGCAGAGCTCCGCTGAGATCACCGCGGCCTTCGAGAAAACCAGCGAGCGCTTCAAGATCGAGTACACCTCGCTGATCGGCCGCACCTTCGGGACGCAGGCGGTCCGCCAGGGCCTGTCGGTGGATACCGAGATGCAGGTGGTCGACCCGGACTATGGCCCGATGCACCGGATCTTCGCCCAGCACGGACGCTGGCTGGAGGACGCCGACGCGCAGAACCTCTCCCCCGCGGTGGTCGTGGACAAGACCACGCTCAGCGCGCTGGGCATGGAAGAGGGCACGCTGCCGGCGACCATCGAGCTGCGCGGCCTCGGCGGCGACGTTTCGGTCACCGTCATCGGCGCCACCTCCACACGGGGCTACGGATCGATGGGGCAAATGTGGATGCTGCCCGAGACCTACGAGCACTGGTTCGCGGCCGCCGCCCCGCTCAGCGATGTCAGCTATGCCATGTGGGTGCCCATCGAGGGCTCCGAGGAACTGGCCAGTCATTTCGCCCGGCAGATGCAGGCGGAACTTCCCGGCTACGTCGTCGATTCCCAGCGCCAGGACTATTTGGCCTGGGGCAACGACGAGTCCCTGAAGCAGTTCGCCCTGGTGGTCAGCTCGATCGCCGGCATCATTTTGCTGCTGGGTTCGCTGAGCCTGCTCAACGTGGCCATGGTGACGATGAAGCAGCGGATCCGCGAGGTCGGGATCCGGCGCAGCTTCGGCGCCACCACCGGTCGGGTGTTCTTCTCGGTGATGATGGAAAGCGTGGTGGCCACCGCCGTGGCCGGCGGGCTCGGGGTGCTGATCTCCGTGGCCCTGGTCTCAAACCCGAAGCTGATCAATGCCGTGATGGCCACCGGGCTGGATGAGATGCCCGGGTTCCCGGTGCAGGCCGCGCTGCTGGGCATGGGCGTGTCCATTGCCGTCGGCGCGTTGACCGGCGTCCTGCCCGCCCTGGTGGCCGCCCGTGTACGCATCGTCGACGCGATCCGCGTCTGATACGCCGTTGGCCGGGCAGGCCCACCCGGGTTGGCCCGGTGGGGGTTCTGGCTACCGGAACAGATCCAGGTGGGCCAGGGCTACCCCCACCCGGTAGGCGGAGCGCGGGCTGCTGGAGACCAGTTCCCTGTCGTGCAAGGCAATATCTACGCTGTCGGTCACGATGCCGTCCACTCCGAGGCTCAATAGTTCGCGAATGGTCGCCTCGTCATTAACCGTCCAGACAAAGACCGGTTTGCCTTCGGCTTGAGCCGCGCGCAGCACCGCTGGATTGAAGGAGGCCTGTTCCACGACGATGAAGTCGGCTGCGACGTCGGGTATGGCTCCGATGCTCATGGCAATCGTCAGCCCCACCTGCAGCTCCGGGCGGCGCTGCTTGATCTCGCGCACGGCTTCTGGATCCAGCGAGTGATAGATATTCGCCTCGGCACTCCCCGTTGCATCCACCTCGGCGAGGAAACGATCCAGGTAGCCGGCGGACTCATGCCCGGTCACCTTGAGTTCAACCAGCAGCGGGATCTCCAGTTCCTCCGCCCGGTTCAGGTACTCGGTCATGGTGGGAATCTTGCCGGTGAACCCTCCCACGGATTGGGTCACGGCGGTGACCTCGGCAACGCTCATGTCATAGATGTTCTCGTTGCGTCCGGCGACAACCAGCAGATTGGTATCGTGGCTGGCCACGAAGTGGCCGTCTTTGGTCTCCTGGAAATCTGCCTCGACGTAGTCCGGCTGCAGCTTTGCGGCGGCTTCCAACCCGCCGATGGTGTTTTCCACTCCGCCGCCGGAGAATCCACGGTGCGCCAGAATGGCGGTGTCGGCGGCACGCGAAAAGGTGCCGGCCATAACCGGGGCCGCATTCACGCTTCCGGCGAGCACCAGTGCGCAGGCAGCCGCGGCTCCCATCGCACGGAGCAGCCTTGACCCAATGGGGGCCGCCGGTTCCCGCAAGCTGGCCAAATCATTTGGCAGCCCGAGCCGGGACCGGGTAGCTGCCACGAGCACCTGGATGATGACCACGGTCGTTGCGCCAATGACCAGGAATCCCAGGCCCTGGCCAACACCGATGCTCAGCGAAGCGGCCCAGGCCGCCCCTTCGGCCTCCAGGAATCCGCCAGCGGCGGCCGAGCCCCACACCAGGAACTCGACGATAAATGACATCAGCAGGGCGGAAGCCAGCACCGGAACACCCAGCAGCGCCGCGGAGCGCCAGAAAGTCCGCCGGGTGGCACGCAGGCTCTCGACGATCGCGCGATAGGGCCGTCGCCGGCCCACCACGAACATTGGCAGCGTCAGCATCAGGCGCAGATTGAGGTAGATCACTGCGCCGATGATGGCGGCATACAAGCTGCCGCTCAGTGGTGTCTTCAGGTACTCCCGGGTGATGAACGGCGGGATATCGATGCCTTGGATGAGCACGGAAGACAGGCCGAGCCCACCGAGCGGAAGCACCACGAATAGGTAGGCCATGAGCAGCGGCGAGGGGTACCGGGCAAAGCGGCCCAAGGCGCTGCAGGTCTCACTGGCTATTGCGCGCAGGGTGGGTGGCAGGCCGGCTTGCTGTCGATTGACCATGACGATGAGGGCAGAGAACTGCAGGCCCATCGCAAGCAGCACCAGGACGGCGATCAAAAGGAGCAATAAGACGGCGCTCGGGTCCGCAAGCATCACCGGCAAATTGCGATCGGTGAGGTTCGTCAGCCCGCAGGATTCCAACGCCAGGGAAAACAGCGCCTTGACCCCGGGGATCACGGCCAGTGCGTTGACCAACTGCAGGGTGATGATGACGGCGAGATACCGCAGAGTGTGCGCATGCCCCAGGCGCAGCCCATGGGAGATGAGCCCAAGAGCCGAAGGCGCAGCCAACCGTCCGCGGCCTTGCCCGGACCGGTCCGAACCACGCGTTGCGGGGCCGGCGCTTTGGTCCGTTTCACCGGCTCCCGAGGGTTCCTTCATCGTCCGGGTCCTACTTTCAGGTTTCGTGTGCAATATGGCGCCAGTGCAACGTTTTGGAAGTAGTTGACCTTGGTCTCTTCCTATTCTAGAACTGCACGACTTGCGCGCCCTGCGGCTGGGATCTTCGGGCGGCGGCCATCTTCGGCGGATCGGTGCCAATGGCTGGTGCGGTCCTGCTATTTTTTGGCGAAGGCCGGCGTGCTAACCGCACATTCCACCGGCTTTCCGGGCTCCCCGGTGACCGCCGCGATTTCCTTGACGCCATCGAGCAGGACTCGGCAGGTGGCTGTGGCTCCGGCACGTGGGGCGGCTGAGACTCCGGCTTCTTCTTCGGCCGTCACCATGACCGTTTCCTGCCATGTGGCGCTCCGCTTTTTTGCCGGATCATTTGTTGTCGCCACCTCGCCAACCGCGGTCTCACTGGAAACTTCGCCTCGAGTCGGTGCCTCCAGGTACTTCACGTCATCAATGCCATTGACGGTTCCCCCGGTCACCGACACTTCGTAGGTGACGCTCCAGGCATCCGCGGTCTGTCTGCCGAAGGACTCAACCATGCCGCAGGCGGTGGCCGATAGACCCAAGACAACAAGCAATGAACATGCCCCGAGAATTTTCGAGATTCGTTTCGTCTTCGTGTTCTGGGAAATTTTCATTCTTTTCCTTCGTTCATGCGTACTTTGCTAGGTGTCGCCACCATATCTACGGTACAAGCCAGATAGTCGGCTTCGCCTCGCCCGGCAAAGGGAGATCTCGGCATTAGTGGCTCCACCCACGGGACTAGATGCCAACGGGCTGAACTGCCTATTGATGCCAGCGAACGGTCCACGCAAGCCAGCAGAGCCATGACCCAGCGGCAGCTCTCATCCCGGACAAAGCACTAGGTCCAAGACCAAGGGTGGTGCCAGCCGCTTTCGCGCACTCATGGCGAGCGCTAATCCAGGCCGAAATCCCGAGTTTTAATATTTTTCGAGAATTTTCAATCCTTTCCCCATCCGGCTCCGAATGCTTCATGACAGCCCGCACCGACAGGGTCGGGGAAGTACGGCGAGAGTAGTCGTCGTAAGGCAAGGAGATAGACATGAAACGCATGAATCGCAATTTCGCCGGCGCTCTCGGATTGATGGCAGTGGCCGCGATGGGGCTCACCGCCTGCTCGACCGGATCAGAAACCGCCGAGCCTTCGGCCTCCAGCTCCATGGCCGCACCAAGCAGCTCGGCCATGGCCAGCGAATCTGCCATGGGTGACGCGGAAATGGATCCCGCAGCGAATCTCGTTGGTTCCGGTTGCGCCGCCTACGCCGAGGCAGTTCCAAGCGGCGACGGATCGGTCGCAGGCATGGCCAAGGACCCGGTAGCGGTGGCAGCCTCGAACAACCCGCTGCTGAAGACCCTGACCGCCGCCGTGTCGGGAGAGTTGAACCCTGATGTAGATCTCGTGGACACCCTCAATGGTGACGAGTTCACGGTCTTCGCCCCGGTTGACGACGCTTTCGCAGCAATCCCGGAAAAGGACCTCAACGCGGTAGTTGAGGACGCAGATACGCTCAGCGGCATCTTGACCTACCATGTGGTCCCCGGCCAGATTGTTCCTTCGGATCTTTCGGGCTCCTACACCACCGTTGCAGGCCAGGATCTCGAGGTCACCGGCAGCGGCGACGAGCTCGAAGTCAATGGTGCTTCGGTCATCTGCGGTGGCGTGCAGACCGCCAATGCGACCGTCTACCTGGTCGACGAAGTGCTGATGCCACCGGCAAAGAAGTAACCTCGGCCGGTAGCAGCAATTCTCCAGGCGTTTAGCTGGTCGGTGTTTGGTGGTTCACTCTTCAAACACCGGCCACTAGACGTTTAATGGGCAGAACTCGGGATGGCCGTCCGGGGCATGAACTACGAACAGAGGTAATTTGGTACGCCTGTATGCGAGTCCCGGTGCTAGGCTCGACTCCATGGAATCACCACGGAGCGCGGCTGGCACAAGGCCTCCGGTTGGCGACCGTTCCGCCGAGTATTGGACCGATGTTTGCCAGCGGGTCGCCGACGGCGAGCATCAGGCGTTCGATTCGCTGTACGCAGAGCTGTCTCCGATCGTCTATGGAATCTCGGTGCGGCTGATACGCAATTCGGCCCAAGCCTCGGAGGTGACCCAAGAGGTCATGCTCGAGATTTGGAACAACGCCCAAGGCTATCGTGCAGGTTCCGGCACCATCTATGCCTGGGCTTCGACGATCGCCCGCCGCCGGGCGATCGACCGGATTCGTTCCGAGGAAGCGCGAACCCAGCGCGAGGACCGCAGCTTCACCGTCGAGCGGGAAGTCCCCGAAATCGATGAGTTCCTCATGGAACAGGTCGATTCGCAGCGGGTGCGCCATTGCTTGGACACCTTGACCGTTAAGGAAAAGCAGACGGTTTTGGACACCTACTACGGCGGGCGGACCTACGCCCAGGTGGCCGAAAGCCGGGAGATGCCGCTGGCTACGGTGAAATCAAGAATCCGCAGCGCCCTGCAGCGCTTGAAAACATGTTTGGAGGTGGCCTAAATGAATTACAAGGAAACTGACGGCTCATTGAGCGCCCACGAGCATGAGCTGCTGACCGGGTTGGCGCTGGAAGCCCTCGACTCCCCCGAAGAACGCCAACAGGCCGAGGAACTGGCCAGTTCCAACCAGGAAGCCGCCAACTGGCTTCGCGGCTACCGCGAAACGATCGCGCAGATCGACCAGGCGGCCTCGGTCGAGCCGCCGGCGGAGTTGCGCGACAAGATCTTCGCCGCGTTGCCGGCCCAAGCCGACCAGGCACCGATTTCGCTCAGCGAGCGGCGCGAGCAGAAGCAGCGCCGCGCCCCTCGTTTCGGCTGGCTCGCCGCCGCGGCGGCGGCAGTGGTGCTGATCGCGGTGCCGACAACCATTGCGGTGAACCAGCACGAGCGGGCCACCACCGCCGAGACCCAGCGCAACGAATTGCTTTCCATCCTCGACGGCCAGCAGGTGAAGGTCATCAGCTCGGAAATGGCAGAAGGGCAGGGCAAGATGATGCTGCTGGCCTCCTCGACAGGGTCGGTTGTCCTGGGACAGGATCTGCCAGCAATCGACGATCAGCACGATTACCAGTTGTGGACCATAGCCGCTGGCGAGTCCCCGGTTCCCGCCGACGTGATGCCCCATGGCAATTGGACCGCGCAATTCCCCGTCATGCCCGAGGGCACGGCCATAGCCTTGACGGTTGAACCTGCAGGTGGCTCACAAGCCCCGACCACCGATCCGGTGATGGTGCTCGCCGGCTAGAGATGACAGTGCGGTTGACCTCCATCGGCGTTATTTAGTTAGCCTAGCTAGATATACACTAAGCTTTGTTCATGAGGAAGAATCCATGAGCCAACCGCAACAGGCACTTCAACTGGTCTTGTTCCGCGATGATTTACGCACCGTGGACCATCCGGCGCTTCACGCGGCGCGGGACGCAGGAGACACTGTTGCCCTCTACATCCTCGATGAGCAATCCCCCGGCATCCGTCCGCTCGGCGGCGCCGCGCGCTGGTGGCTGCATCAGGCACTGCTCAGCCTGCGCGAATCACTGGATGACCTCGGCATCCCGCTGATCTTGCGCCGCGGCCCCGCGGCCAGGATCCTCGCCGAGCTGAGCCAGGACGGCAACCTAGACGAGGTGCACTGGAACAGGCGCTACGGCGAAGCCGAACGCGCGGTGGACGCGGAACTCAAGCTCCAGTTGCGCGGCGACGGGATCGCCGCGCACAGCTACTCCGCCGCACTGCTGCATGAACCATGGGAACTGCTGACCCAGAACGGGACCGGCTACAAGGTCTTCACGCCCTTCTACAATTCGCTGCGCGCGCAGGAACTACGCCCGCCGTTGCCCGCGCCGGCGCCGCAGCAGCGCCAGGGCTTTCCGCTGCCGCCCAGCGAATCGCTCGATGATTGGAAACTGCTGCCGACAACCCCGGATTGGTCGGAGGGGCTTGCTGCGACCTGGACCCCAGGGGAGCCAGCGGCCCAGAAACGCTTGGCCGAGACCCTCTCCTCGATAGCGCAGGACTACGCCGAGCATCACGACCGCCCGGACCTCGATGGTACTTCCGCCCTTTCCCCGGCGCTGCGCTGGGGCCATCTCAGCGCCCACCAGGTCTGGGATGAGCTCAGCAAATATGCCGTGCACTCCCCCGGTGCCGCCCAGGGAGCGGCTGCCATGCGCCGCCAAGTGGCCTGGCGGGACTTCTGCTGGCATCTCAACTACCACCACCCGCAGCTTCCCACCGAAAACCTGCGGTCCGAATTCGACGATTTCGCTTGGGCCTGGCCCGCAGACGGCGACGAGGTGGCAGAAAAAGTTGCCCGCTGGCAGCGCGGCCAAACCGGCTTCGGGCTCGTGGATGCCGGGATGGCGCAGCTCTGGCGCACCGGCTGGATGCACAATCGCGTTCGGATGGTCACCGCCAGCCTGCTGGTCAAAAACTTGGCGGTCCATTGGAAAGTCGGCGAGCAGTGGTTCTGGGATACGCTCGTCGACGCGGATGTGGCCTGCAATAGCGCAAATTGGCAGTGGGTCGCCGGCAGCGGAGCCGATGCCAGCCCGTACTTCCGGGTCTTCAATCCCGAACTGCAGGCCAAGAAATTTGATCCGCGCGGATCCTATGTGGCCCGGTACGCGCCGCTGGCTGCGGAACCACTGGTCGATCTCAAGGAATCACGCGAACAAGCGCTGGAAGCCTACAGCGAGATGAAATTGCGGCAGGGCAAGTAATTTCCAAAAACTTCCGCATCCGCCAATCCAGATGCGCTACAGTTCCGAATACCCAGTAGGCGGTCCCCTTGCCTATTGGGGGCATGGGCATGACAACGTTTGAGGTGGTCTGAGATGGACGATTCAAGAGGACAGAAAAGGTCCGGGCTTTTCGCCTATGGATTTGCGGGTTTGGTATCCGCAGCGGTGCTTTTTGCGGTCGCCCAATTGGTGTCGGTATTTTTCGCCACCTCCTCTGCGCCGGGAGTAGCGCTAGGCTCGACCTTCATCGACTTCACCCCGCCGTGGCTGAAGGATTTCGCCATTGCGACCTTCGGGACCAACGACAAGCTCGCCCTGTTCATCTCCATCGGAATTGTCGCCACGATACTCGCGGCGCTGGTGGGACTGCTCGCTCGGCGAAGCTTTGCCGCCGCGGCGGCGGCCATTCTCGTCCTTGCTGCGGTGATCGGCATTGCCGTCATCACGCGTTCGGCGACCGGCCCCATGGATCTGGTCCCGGTGGTGGTCGGTACGCTGCTGGGCCTGGGAACGCTGAAATGGCTGACCGGGCTGGCCACCACGAGCTACGCCCCGGCGTCCGAGGAGGAAACCAGCCCCGGCCCCTCCCGGCGGAAGTTCCTGCTGGCTTCCTCGCTCTCCTTGCTGGGGGCGCTGGTTGTCGCGGGTGTCGGCGCCTCGATTTCCGCAACGCGAAATGCCGCCGAGGCGGCCCGCCTGGCGCTCGGTTTGCCGGCGGCCAAGGTGAAAGCCGGCAAGGTTCCGGCTGGAGCGCAGGTCGACCTTGCAGGAATGCCGAAGTTCGTCACGCCCAACGAGGATTTCTACCGCATCGACACCGCGCTGTCGGTCCCGCGGCTCGACCCCGCCGAGTGGTCGCTGCGTGTGCACGGCATGGTCGAGAACGAATTCACCATGAGCTTTGACGAGCTCTTGGGCCAGGATCTGGTGGAAAGCTACCTCACGCTGACCTGCGTCTCGAACCCGGTCGGCGGAGATCTCGTGGGCAATGCCAAATGGCTGGGCTACCCGCTGCGCAATCTACTTGAACGTGCGGTTCCGCAAGCCGGCGCGGATATGGTGCTGTCGACATCCAGCGATGGCTTCAGCGCTTCGACGCCAATTGAGGTGCTCACCGATGACCGCATGGCCCTGTTGGCCGTCGGCATGAACGATGAGCCCTTGCCGCTGGAGCATGGCTTCCCGGTGCGCATGGTTGTCCCCGGCCTCTACGGCTACGTCTCGGCGACCAAGTGGGTAGTGGATCTGGAGGTCACCCGTTTTGCCGACAAGGAAGCCTACTGGACCACCCGCGGCTGGTCGGATCGCGGACCAATCAAGATGTCTTCCCGCGTGGACGTGCCGCGCTCCTTCACTCAGCTCCCGCCCGGTGAGGTCGTGATGGGAGGCACCGCGTGGGCGCAGACAACCGGCATCTCGAAGGTCGAGGTCAAGATCGACGACGAACCCTGGCAGGAAGCCGAGCTGGCCGAAGAAGCCACGCTGGATACCTGGCGCCAATGGCGTTATGTCTGGAAGGGCGGAACCCCGGGCAACCACTCGGTCACCGTGCGTGCCTACGATGCCGCCGGAGAAATGCAGACCAGCGAGCGCGCGGATCCGGTGCCAAATGGGGCCAGCGGCTGGCAACGCGTGCAGTTCTCCGTCACCGACTCATAGACCCTGCGTGAATCGACCCATCATTGACGGCGCTAGGCCTCCGGCAGTTGTCGCTGGGCGTCAGAGCTCGACGATCTCGAATTCCATCAGATCCGCGCCGGATGCGACAGGCTTCTTCTCCGAACCGGAGTGCGCGGCATCCGCACGCGTCTCGCGCCAGTTCTCAAAATCTTCGCGCGTAGCCCACTGGGTGAACACGAAGTAGCGGTCCTCGCCGGACACCGGGCGCAGAAGTTTGAATCCCTCGAAACCCGGTGAACCATCCACCGAGTGCTTGCGAGCGGCGAAACGCTTCTCCAGCTCCGGACCGGCTTCGCTTGGTACCTTCAACGCATTGATGACGACGATCGACATGAATTTCCCTTCATTGCCCAACTGACGCCGGGCTACCGATGATTCATATCTCAGCCTACATCCGTCCCGTCAGGCCACGCGAAGCTGTTTCGCCTGCAGCCGCTCAAGCTTGGACTTTCTGACCACCTTGTTTGAATTGTCCACCGCCATGTACCACGAGGCAGCAACGACCAGCAGAATCAGCGAAAGCCCGATACCGCTGGCCAGATCCGCCGCGAACAGGATCGGGTTGATGATGGAAACCACCATCACCGCGGCACCGGCCCATTGGGCGAACTTGCAGAACCCCGGACGGGCACGCCCAATCAGAAAGGTCAGGAATCCCAGAATGAGAAATGGCAGCGCGATGAAGCGGACAATACCGAAGAAATCAACGTTCGGGAAAATGCCTCCGGTGAAACGCATCGATCCGCCGGCCACCCCGCTGATGAAAAACACAAAGACGCTCGTGACCACCGCACTAAATCCGGCGATGACAACTTGAACGTAGTTGAAAGGCATCTTGTACTTCATTTCAGCACTCATGGCTGAACATCTCCTCGACCAATCGAAAACGGATAACCCTCCAATTTAAATGTACGCCCGTTTGGATGCCTTGAACCCAAGAGATTCTGCTTTCGCTTCCCATGGGAAGCTTGATCTATGGATATAGAGATCACGCGCGCACTGAGCATTCCGGAATCGGAGCTCAGCTGGCGCTTCTCGCGTTCCTCCGGTCCCGGCGGGCAACATGTCAATACTTCCGATAGCCGCGTCGAACTGTCCTGGTCCGCAGCTGGTTCACGGGTGCTCAGCGACTACCAGCGTGAACGATTGCTGGACCGCTTGGATTCTCGGCTCATAACGGGGGTCCTCACCGTCAGTGCCTCCGAGCAGCGCTCCCAGCTGCGCAACCGCGAGATCGCCATGCAGAAAATCGCCGATCTGGTCGGCACGGCACTGGCTCCCGACGGCCCCCGACGACGCGCAACGAAGCCGACCAAGGGATCGCAGCGGCGTCGCCTGGCCACGAAGTCGCGCCGCTCGGAAACCAAGCAGCAACGCAAAAAACCCTCTGCCGAGTAGGCCTCTTACGAGAATCGTGGATTGATTCATCGGCAAAAAACGCGCGTTGACTCTCCCCCGCAGCAGAGTATCGAATACCTGCGGCATTAACGGTTTCGCCCGTCGGAGTGATTTGGACCCGGGGCTAGTCCTTCCCTGCCTGCTGCTGGAGTACGAAGGTATTGAGATCTTCGAGGGTCTGGCGCATATGGCCATCCATGGCTTCGCGGGCGCGGGCACTGTCGCGCTGCCCCAGCGCCTTGCGGATCTTTTCGTGTTCCGCGATGGCATGGGCCTGGATCTGCGGAAAGGCGCTGGTTTCCCGCCGACGGGAGGCCAGCACCCGGCCCAGCGGCTCGAAAAGGGCCGCGACGAAGACGTTGCCCGAGGCGCGCAGGATCTGGTCATGGAATTCGAGGTCCGCTTCCACGAATCGGTCCAAGCCGCCTTCCTGGTGGGCGGATTTCATCTCGGCAACCAGTTCATCGAGCCGGGCCAGCTGAGCGTCGCTGATCTTGCCGGCCGCCAGCTCGCAGGCTCCGGTCTCCAGCATTCTGCGCAGTTCAATGAGTTGCACGGCGGCCGCGGCGGCCCCGACGCCCTCGGTGGTTGCCCGGAGCACAGCTTCCAGCGAGCTCCACATGCCCACGGGATTCACATAGGTGCCGCGGCCACGCTCAACCCGGATAATGTTCTGCGCCGCGAGGATCTTGATCGCTTCGCGCACGGTCATGCGGCTGACGTCGAGCGCCGCGCAGAGCTCCAGTTCGCCGGGAATGAGCTCGTCAACGGCTAATTCGCCGCCGATGATCCGATCCAGCACGCCATCCGCTACCTGCGTGACCAGTGACTTTCGAGACACGGTTCCTCCATCCTTGAGGCCCGATGCCCCTTTGCAGACCTGTCCAGTCTATGTGCCCGCGGCTGTTGCGGTGTGCGGAATTCCGTGGAACACTATTCCTCATGACAGATGTCTGACATCTTACCAATGAAGTCAGTCGGTCGCCCAAAGACGAAGGAGTCCTTGTTCATGCTCGAGTCCGAATTGCTCGCCGGATACCTCCCGGAACGCGAAATCGAACCTGCTGAGATCGCCGCCGCGGCACGCGCCACCGGCCGCGTCCTGGTGGTGCTCGACGATGACCCGACGGGCACCCAATCGGTCAGCAACCTGCCGGTGCTCACCAGCTGGGACGTCGCGGACTTCCGCTGGGCCTTCGGCCTGCAGCTGGACGGCGGGCGCGCGCTGGCCGTCTATGTGCTGACCAATACCCGTTCCCTCGACGCGGCGGATGCCGCCGAACGCAATGAGCAGATCGTGGCTGCCGCCTCGCAGGCCGCGGCGGAGTCGGGTATCATCCTGGCCTTTGTCAGCCGCAGCGATTCAACCCTGCGCGGCCACTTCCCGCTGGAAACCGACACCATCACCGCCACGCTCCGGGACATCGATGCCCAGAACGCGGTGGACGCGGTGCTGATGGTCCCGGCCTTCGGCGACGCCGGACGGCTCACCGTAGGCGGCGAGCACTATATGCGCACCGGCGATGGAGAGCTGGCGAAAGTCAGCGCCACCGAATTCGCCAAGGATGCCACCTTCGGCTTCAGCACCAGCTACCTGCCCGACTACGTGGCCGAAAAGACCGGCGGCCGCGTGGCGGCCGAGGAGGTCCTGGTCTTGGATCTGGACACCATCCGCTCCGGCGCCCAGGGCATCGCGGACAAGCTGGCACAGACGAAAAACGCGCAGGTGGCCACCGCCGATATCGTCACCGAAAATGACCTGCGCGCGCTGGCCGCAGGCCTGGAACTGGCCGAGGCGGCCGGCACCCGGGTGCTCTACCGCGTCGGCCCACCCTTCGTCCGCGCCCGCATCGGCCAGGACGTGCGCCAGCCGCTGAGCACCGAAGAGATCTTTGCCGGGAATGACGCCGGGATGCGCACCGCGGGCGGGCTGATCGTCGTCGGCTCCCACGTGGGGGTGACCACCCGCCAGCTGGCGGATCTGACCGCACAGCATGCGAACGCCACCGTGATCGAACTGGAGGTGCCCACCATCCTCTCGGAGCAGAGCGAAAGCTACCTCGCGGCCAAGGCCGCCGAGATCGGGACCGCCCTGGCTACCCAGGACGTCATCGTGCATACCTCCCGGACGTTGGTGAAGACCGCCGACGCGGCCGAATCCCTGGAGATCGCGCGCACCGTGAGCGCCGCGGTGGTCAGCGTGGTCAACCGGATCCTGCACAGCACGCCCCCGCGGTTCGTCATCGCCAAGGGCGGGATCACCTCCTCGGATGTGGCCGCCCACGGCCTGGAGATCCGCCACGCGATCGTGCGCGGGCCGATGCTGCCGGGCATCGTCTCGCTCTGGGAATCGGTGGACGGCCCGGCAGCTGGCATCCCCTACGTGGTCTTCGCCGGAAATGTCGGAGATGACAGCTCGCTGACCAAGGCCACCCGCACCCTGAGCACCACCTTCTAGCACCACCCCAAGATTTGGAGACACCAATGAGCACCACCACTGTTGCAGTCCTCGGCCTGGGCGCCATGGGCCTTCCGATGGCCACCCGCCTGGCCACCGAACTGACCGTGCACGGCTTCGACATCTCGGCCGAGCGCATGGAACTGGCCCGCAAGGCCGGAATCAGCACCTTCGAAAACGCCCGCGAGACGGTCTCCGGCGCCGACGCGCTGCTGCTGGCCGTGCGCAACGGCGAGCAGCTGGACTCCGTGCTGTTCGGCGAAACGGGCGTGGCCCAGTCGCTGAAGCCCGGAGCGGTGGTCATCCTGACCTCCACCGTCGGGCTGGATGCGGTCCCCGCCACCGCGGCCCGCCTGGACGAGCTGGGCGTCGGCCTGGTGGATGCGCCGCTCTCCGGCGGCCCGGTGCGCGCCGGCGAAGGAGATCTGCTGATCGTGGTCGGCGCTAAGCCGGCGGAGCTAACCAAGGTCCGCCCGGTGCTCGAGCTGCTGGCCTCGACCCTGAGCATCGTGGGCGACAAGCCCGGCGACGGCCAGGCACTGAAAACCGTGAACCAGCTGCTCTGCGGCGTGCACATCGCCGCGGCCGCCGAAGCGCTGGCGCTGGCCGAGAAGCTGGGCCTGGACCAGGAAACCACCCTGCAGGCATTGCAGGCCGGAGCGGCGAACTCCTTCATGCTCGGCAACCGCGGCCCGCGCATGCTCCAGGCCTACGCCGATCAGGGCGCCGAGGTGCTTTCCCGGCTGGATATCTTCGTGAAGGACATGGGCATCGTGACTTCCGCGGCCCGCGCGCTGCACCTGCCCACTCCGGTGGCTTCGGCTGCCGAACAGCTCTACCTGCTGGGCGAGGCCCACGAGCTGGCGGCCGCAGATGATTCGGCCGTGATCAAGGTCCTCGCCCCGAAGTCCGCCAAGTAAAGTCGGCTGCACGCAGCTGCCCCTGAGCATTCCCGTCAAAGGAGACGAAATTTTCATGAGCCCACTTCTGCTCTTACTGATCGCGGTAGCCGGCGTTGCCCTGCTGCTGGTCGGTGTCATCAAATTCAAGATGCCAGCATTCATCGCCCTGCTGCTGGTCAGCATCCTGGTGGCCCTGGCCGCGGGGATCCCGCTGCAGGATGTGGCCGGGCTGATCACCGAGGGCATGGGCGGCACCCTGGGCAGCGTGGCGGTGCTGGTGGGCCTCGGCGCGATGCTCGGCAAGGTCATCGAGATCTCCGGCGGAGCCCAGGTCCTGTCCTCCCGGTTCACCAAGCTCTTCGGCCCGCGCCGCGTCATCGCCGCACTGACCACCGCGGCGTTCCTGCTGGCCATCCCGGTCTTCTTCGACGTCGGATTCATCGTGCTGGTGCCGATCATCTACGGCTTCGCCAAGGCGCTGAATGTTTCCCCGGTGAAGATCGGGTTGCCGGTCGGCGCGATCATGCTGGCCATCCACGTGGTGGTCCCGCCGCACCCGGGTGTCGTGGGAGGCGCCGAAATCCTCGGCGCCGACGTCGGTTGGGCCACCATCCTGGGCCTGGCCTTCTGCGCCCCGCTGGGCGTGCTGAGCTACTTCGTGGCCAAGCGCATCAACCGCCGCGAGATTCCCATGCTCCCGGAAACCGCGGAACAGTTCGCCTCCTTCGGCAAGAGCACCGATGCGGGCGACACCCTGACCAAAACCAAGGCCCCGACCTCGTCCATGGTCATCTCCATGATTCTCCTGCCCATCGTGATGATCATGCTCGGCACCGTGGGCGGCACGCTGGTCACCGCTGAATCCACCGCGGCAAATGTCCTCGGCTTCGTCGGATCCCCGGCCATTGCGCTGCTGACCACCGTGCTGGTTGCCTACTACCTGCTCGGAATACGCAGCGGCTGGTCCAGCGAGCAAACCGGAAAGGTCATGGACTCGGCGCTGGCCCCGGCCGCCATCGTGATCCTGGTGACCGGCGCCGGCGGCGTGTTCGGCAAGGTGCTCACCGAGTCGGGCATCGGCACCGTGCTGGCCGAATCACTGTCCTCCGCGGGCCTGCCGATCATCGTCATGGCCTTCGTACTGGCGGCCATCCTGCGTGCCTCGCAGGGTTCGGCCACGGTCGCGATCATCACCACCACCGGCCTGCTGGCCACCGCCGTCGAGGCGGGCGGCTTCTCCGCGGTGCAGACCGCGCTGATCCTGGCGGCCGTCGGCTTCGGCGCCTTCGGGCTGAGCCACGTGAACGACTCGGGCTTCTGGATCGTCACCCGCTTCCTGGGCCTGTCCGTCGCCGACGGGCTGCGCACCTGGACCGTGCTGACCACCGTGCTGGGTGTCGCCGGATTCGCGCTCACCTCCCTTGTCTACGCCATCGTCACCGCCGCAGGAGTCTAATCCATGCTCATCCCCATGAACCAGCTGGTCGCCGAGGCCATGGCCGCAGGCCACGCCGTCCCGGCTTTCACCTGCTACGACTTCACCACCGCACTGGCCGTGGTGGCCGAAGCCGAAATGCAGCAGCGCGCGGTCATCCTGAATGTCGCGCCGAAAACCGCGTCCAGCACCTCCGGGCTGCGCCTGATCTGCGCGCTGCGCACCCTGGGCGAACAGGCCGCGGTGCCGGTGGCGGTGCAGCTGGATCACGCCAACGACGCGCAGCTGATTGCCCGCGCGGTGCGCGCCGGCGCCACCGCGGTGCTCGCCGACGGTTCGGCCGGCACGCTGGAGGAGAATATCGCCTTCGTGCAGCAGGTGCGCTCGCTGATCGGCCCGGGCATCGTGCTGGAAGCAGAACTCGGCGCGCTGCCCGGCAACGAGGACAAGGCCTTCGAGCAGAGCGCCTCGCAGCTGACCGATCCAGAGCAGGTAGCTCAGTTCCTGGAAGCCAGCGGCGCGGACCTGCTGGCGGTAGCCATCGGCAATGTGCACGGCCGCTACAAGGGCGAGCCGAAGATCCACTGGGACGTGCTGAAGGCCATCCATGCCGAATCCACGGTTCCGCTGGTCCTGCACGGTGCGTCGGGAATCGCCGCGGAGGACCTCTCGCGGTCCATCGCCTTTGGGGTGGGCAAGGTCAATCTGAATACCGAGCTGCGCACCTCGACGCTCACCATGCTGGCGGAGCAGCTGGAACCCCGCCGCGCCGACGGGCAGAACGTCCTGGGCTTGCTCGGTGACTGGGAGCGCGCGGTGTCCGAGGTCGCAGCGTCAACGTTCGCCGCGCTGGTGGCCAGCTAGCCTGCTGCCTTCGGGGCCGCGGCGCAGGGACTTTCCGGTTCCTGCGCCGCGGCCCTTGGCTTATCCGCTGCTTACCCGGTGGCGGCAGTTCCGGCACGGTCAAGCGCCTGGCTGTGCGTGCGCAGCTGGAGCAGCGCGGCATCCAGCAATGGTGCGGCGACGCCCAGCCGCTGCGCGCGGGCGGCCAGATCCCCGAGGATGTGCTCGGCCTCGAGCGGGACCCCGTGGCCCAGGTCGCGATAGAGCGAGGAGGTGAATGCGCTGCCCGGCTCGGTGAGCAGCCCGAGGGACTGCTCATGCCCCGCGTCGCTGACCGGATAGCCGGCCGCGGAGGCGATCCGCTCGCTTTCCCCGATGGCTTCCAGGATCTTCGTCTCTCCCCCGGCGGCCAGGATATCGCCGATATTCCCGCGGAACAGGCAGGTGATGACCCCGGCCGCGGCGATGAAGGACCATTTCTCCCAGAGCCGGGCCATGGCGTTGTCCAGCACTTGGAGCTCTATGCCTTCCACGTCCAGGGCGGAAAGCACCGGCTCGGGAATCGACTGCCCGTGCAGGCCGCCGAGGCCCAGCTGGCACAGGCCGGTCAGCTGCCTGACCACCGCGTGCTCGTCCAGCGTGGCCACGATCTTCACGAGGCCGCCGAGCACCTGCCCGTCGAAGGATTTTTCCAGGGCATCGATATGGCCCAAGCCGTTGAGCAGCGGCAGGATCTGCGTGCTCTTTCCCAGCGCAGCGGAGAGTTCCGGGATCAGCCCGGCCACGGCCGGAGCCTTGACCGCCACGATCACCAGATCGAAGGGCGCTTCGCTGGCCAATGCGGTCACGGCCCGCACCGGCCAGGTGCCCTGGGCGTCCGGAGCGCTGAAGCGCAGTCCATGATCGGCAAGTTGGGCTTGGCGGCGTTCGCGCACCAAGAAGGTGACGTCCCTTCCGGCCGCCAGCAGGCGGGCTCCCAGTGCGCCGCCGGTGGCACCGGCGCCGGCAATCAGAATGCGGGTCATCTGCTCTTCCTTTCCAGCGGGCCCCGGATTGGCGCCCTGTGACGATTCTTTGGGATCGAGGGCTTCTCAGGCAGATCCATGAACCAGCCCCAGCGCCGTTGCAGCCAAGAGTCCGGCGGCAATTGCCACCAAGGATACTCCGCCGGCCAAGGTCACGATGCGGCCAGCGGATGGCGAGCGATGCACTCCGCAGCACCGGATGACCGTGATGGCCCCGGCCCACCACAGCCCGGCCCCGAGGACCACCGTCGCGCAAAGCAATGCGGTCCTAAACCCGGCGCCTTCGGCTTGCCCGATGAACTGGGGAAGAATGGCCGCGAAGAACAGCAGCGCCTTGGGGTTGGTCGCATTGGTGAGCAGCCCGCGGGCGTAGCCGCCCCGGGCCTGCGGGGCGTGCACTGGCACTGCGCCGTCCACCCGGGGCAATCCTGCGCGCAGCATGCCGATCCCCATCCACAGCAGTACCATGGCACCCAGGAGCTGCGCCACGGTCATGGCCCTCGGTGCCGAGACCAGCAGCGCGGTCACCCCTGCCACGGCGAGCAGCGCATGCAGCATCAGCCCGGTGACCACTCCCGCGGCTGTGGAGGCTCCTTGCCGTACCGACCGGGTAGCGGACTGCGCCACCAGAGCCAGATCGGGGCCGGGCACCGCCAAGGCCACCAATAGCGCGAGGGCGAAAGCCGCCCATGATTCAATTCCCATGCCATTCCTCCGGTCCGCCGCTGTGGTTCCGGGTTCAGCCTAAGGTCTTGATTCGCTAGAATCTGATCATGAGCGACTCAGAGATGAATTCTGTCAAATCTCCCGAACTGGATTCGGTGGATTGGGCAATCCTGGAATTACTGCAGGTGGATGCGACCTTGCCGAACAAGGAGATCGCGGCCAAGGTCGGGGTGGCACCCAGCACCTGCCTGGAGCGGATCAGGCGGATGCGCCGCAATGGCACCATCGTGGCCACCCGCGCCCATGTGCTGCCGAGCCTGCTAGGCAAGGGCGAGCAGGCTTTTTTGGGTATCCAGATCCGCCCGCATGCCCGCGACACCGCGAACGACTTCGTGCAGAAGGCCCTCGCCCTGCCCGAAACCCTGGCCCTGTACAACGTCAGCGGCAGCGAGGACTATCTGGTCCATGTTGCGGTGGCCAACAGCACCGAGCTGCAGACGCTGATCATCGACAAGCTGCTCGCCCTGCCCCAGGTCGCGCACTGCCGCACCCAGCTGATCTTCGGCGAACCCTGGGTGGCTTCGCTGCGCCACCGGTAGCGGTTGCGCGTCCCCTCAGTACGGATGCTCGACCGACAGTACCTTCAGCCCCTCGGCCACCACGCGCCCGTCATGGATGACGGTGCGGTCCGCGCCCCGGTCCATCACGGTGGAAGTTATGGTTTCGCCGTCCACCAGCACCAGGTCGGCCCGGTCCCCGGCCGCCAGTCCGGGACGGTCGGCCACCGAGGCCAGGCGCGGCACTTCAGGGCTCATGATCGATGCGCCGCCCATGGTGGCCACCGCCAGAGCGTGCCCGATCAGCTCGTCCTGGCGGAACCCGTTCACGAAAGCCAGCTGCCAGGTGCGGTCCAGCAGGTCGCAGTTGCCATAGGGGCTCCAGTAGTCGCGCTGCCCGTCCTGGCCCAGCCCAAAGCGCACCCCGGCCTCGGCCAGGTCGGCCAGCGGCAGATGGGTGGAGGTGCTCGGGGCCACCGAGGTCAACGAGATGTCCAGCTCGGCGAAGGTGTCGATCAGCTTCCGGCTAGTGGCTGCGTTGACGCCGCCCAGCCCGTAGGCGTGCGAGAGGTTGACCTTGCCCTGCATGCCCAGCGCCCGGGTGCGCTCGGCGACCAGTTCCGCGGAGAAGGCCCCCATCGTGCCCTGCTCATGCAGGTGGATGTCGACCTCCACCTGGTACTTCTCGGCCAGGGCGAATACCGTATCGAGATGGCGGACCGGGTCGCGGTCCAGCTCGCAGGGATCGATGCCGCCCATGACGTCGGCGCCGGCCTTCAGCGCATCCTCTAAATATTTCTCGGTGCCCGGCTCGCGCAGGATCCCGGCCTGCGGGAACACCATGATCTGCACCTCGGCCTCGTCGGCGAACTTTTCCTTCGCGGCCACCACGGCCTCGTACTTCTCCAGCTTGGTATCCACATCCACCTGGGCGAAGGAGCGCACCCGGGTGGTGCCGCGGGCGATCATCCGCTCCAGGGTTCCCGCGACGCGGTCGGGCAAGCTGATTTCGGCATCCCGCCAGTTCTCCCGATCGTTGCTCATCATGCCCCAGACCCCGGGCCGTCCGGTGTGCTCGCGGAAGGGCAAGCCGATCCGTGTCGAGTCCAGATGCACATGCACGTCGGAGAAGGACGGGATCAGGATGCGCCCGCGGCCATCGACGTCCGCCGCTTGCAGTATCCGTTGCGGGTCGTGGGCGGTGATCGAAGCGATCTTGCCCATTTCGATGAGGATATCGCTGGGCGAACCTGCCCAGGGGCGGGCGTTGCTGATGAGCATGGAGCTTTCCTTTAACTTCGACAAGTGCCTGCTAGCTCGACAGTACCGCGAGAGCGCCACAACGACGTACAAGATTGGCACCCTCTCCGCAGTCAGGGAAGGGCCCCACGCTGTTCGCCGGACGGTTTTAGGCTTCGCTAATCATGCTGCCTTCGTAGTTACGCCCGCCATAGTAGACTCCGTGGATTTCGACTGACTCTCCGAGGATCGCAAACGCTATTACCACGCGGCGGCGAAAACCTATGGTCCGCAGACCCGGCCTCAGGTCATCGCGAGCCACACCAATCAACGGGAACTGCGCCAGCCCATCGCAGAACGCGATAATCGAGGAAACAAATCCTTCAGCCCGCTCGGGAATTCCCGACTGCTCGGCAATCCAGGAGTAGAGGTCCATTAGCTGTTTCCTTGCGCGCGGCGAATAGACCACTTCGTAGCTCAAGAGTCGTTTTCGCGTCCGCGTTCCCCGTGAACTTGCGCCAGGTGGGCACGCAAGTCAGCAGCGCTGACTGCCTTGGAGGGGTCTGCCCGCAACTCGTCGTACGAAGCGGCTACCTCATCTTGCAACCATGCCTCGATGGCACTTTCTCGTGCAAAAAGGGCACGCAGCCCATCACGGATTACTTCGCTCTCGCTGGCATATGCGCCCGAAGCTACTCGAGCCTTGAGCGCTTGGGCCATTGTTCCAGGCAAGGTGATGCTCAATTGCTTGGTAGTACGCATCGCAGCCTCACTTTCAGTAGGATTCAATCCTACTCCGCATTGCAGATTGCCAGAAGAGCTTTCCCGCTCTTCAAATACGGTGGTTGCACACTTCAATGGCCGACACAGCAGTCACTGCGGTTCAAGCCGTCGATCGCAGCACTGGGCCTAGTCCTCTACCAGCAGAGCGCGACGCACTTGCCGACTTCTACAAGGGTGTTGCGGGACGACCCAGCCCAGAGGCGGGCGTTGCTGATGAGCATGAAGGCGTCCTTGCCGTTGAAGTATTTGCCAGTTCATGGGAAATACCGAGCGCCAGGTGATTCCGGTGCAAATCCACGGTAAGAATTTTGGCTCCTTGATCGCACCGGGCTCCGCCTCGCACCTGGCCGGCTCGCTGCATGTGCTCACCATGGCTGCCATCGCTTTGGGGACCGAACTATTGCGCACACGAGGTCCGGCGCTGTGGAAGTTCGATACGGCCTGCGAGCTGCTCGATGATCTGCTCAATAGCCGGGAAATCAATTTGAAGCTGTTGACCGGAAAATTTGAGGCTGCCGGATTCCCGGTCCGGCAACGGGCCCTGCGCGGCTTCGCCGTTCGGCTCGCCTCGGGACAAGACCCGAAAAGCGCGGTGAAGGAAATTGAGCAGCATGCCGGAAACGGGATGAATCTAGTCATTGGAACGCTTCATTCACCAACGCCCAAACTATTTGGCATCGTTTCGACCGCAACCAACCACTTCCAAGACGACTTCCAGCGAGCGATGGTGCAAGCAGTGCAATCCCCTGCCTTCGAAGGCCCCATTTATCTGGGAGAAATAGTTGCAGAGCTCGCGCAGATCAGGACCTCGATCGAGCAGGCTACCGAGGGCTGTGAACTGCGCCTGGCTCCAAGCTCTTCGGTGGTCCTGGCCGCCGGCTACCCGCTGGCTCTGCTCACCCATGAATTGCGCTACGAACCGGCAGTGCAACGTCTGCCGCAGCAAGTGCTGGCACCCATTTTGGCCTTGGAAACCAACCGGCGCGATGAGTGCCTTCGCGTGCTGGAAGCCTACCTATCCTCGCCGACCAACCGCTCACAGGCAGCAACTCGCTGCCGGCTGTCGCGTTCGGTGTTCTACCAGCGCCTGGCACTGCTGGAATCACTGCTTGAAACAGATCTGAATGATGCGCGCACGCTGACGATTTTGTCGCTGAGCCTGAGCGTCTACCGGCAGACCCAACGCCGCTGACGGGACCCGAGACAAAGCAGAATGCTCGCAGACCATTCATCACGAACGATCCACGAGCACCCTTCAACGCCATGCGGCCTTGGGCTCGCCACGCGGAACTCTGCGCACCTGCAGGCCAGCTTGCGGGAAAAACCTAGCGCAGCACCACGGTGCGTGAGCCGTTGAGGAAAATCCGGTCTTCGCAGTGCCAGCGCACCGCGTCCGACAGCGCCTTGCATTCGGTATCCCGACCGGCCGCGACAAGATCTTCCGGCCCGTAGCTGTGGTCAACGTTCTGGACCTGCTGGGCGATGATCGGCCCCTCATCCAATTCGCTGTTCACGTAGTGCGCCGTCGCACCCACGGTCTTTACGCCGCGCTCAAAGGCCTGGTGATAAGGCTTGGCACCCTTGAAGGACGGGAGGAATGAATGGTGGATGTTGATCGCGCGTCCGGTGAGCTGCCGGGTGAGATCATCGGAGAGGACCTGCATGTACCTGGCGAGCACCACCAAGTCCACATCAAAACGGTCAACGAGCTCCATGAGCCGGGCCTCTGCCTCCGGCTTGGTCTCGGCGGTGACCGGAACGTGGAAGAACGGTATGCCATTCCACTCCACCTGCTGGCGGTGATCCGGGTGGTTTGAGACGACCGCTGCGATCTCGACCGGCAGTTCCCCCATGCGCGCGCGGAACAGCAGGTCATGCAGGCAGTGCCCGAACTTTGACACCATGATCACCACGCGCTTCTTCTTGCCCGAGGCCCGCAGGCCCCAGGTGGCTTCGTGCTCTGTTGCCAGTTCGGTCAAGCTCGACTCCAATTCGGCGATTTCGGCAGCGACATTGGAAGTTTGGGACACTTCGAACTCAATGCGCATGAACAACGTCCCAGAACGCTGGTCATCATGCTGCTTCAGCTCCCGGATGTCCCCATGGTGCTTCAGCAGCAGACCGGTCACGGCATGGACAATCCCCGGGCGCTCTGCGCAGGTGAGGGTCAAGACATATTTATTGTTCAGTTCGGTCATTTTGCCGCTCCTTAGGTTCACCGAGATGACAGTGTCCCGTCACGCCTCGTACATTTCGTGGGGAATCGATGTGGTCTACGCCTGCGATCTGTCGTTGTTGACCAACCACGCCCTCCTTCTTGCATTGGCTCACCAATGCCAGAAGATCCGCACCCCTCCCTAGCAGGGTATCGCTGCTGTGAGCAATGATTTTAGATTAGGGGTGAATCCAATGCCAGTATCCCGCACGGGCCCAAAGTCCGTTCCGAAATCGGAAGTTGATTTCTGCATCTCAACTTCGGCAATCGACAGATCAAACCCTGATTCCAATCTCTGATATATCAATAACTGATCACAAGTCTATGTTCGCTGCGTCACAGCGTCAATAAGTTTCTTAGGGGATTTTTCATTGCCCGGAAAACCGCTGCATCAAGCGATTTCGCAACCCTACGGATCCACGTTCCCCCCAGGCAAACGGGCGCACCTTCTTGGCTTTCAGGGCCGCCTGCCGCGCAAGTGCGCCAAGGCCTGAACTTCGTACTGGAGCCGCGCCGGTGAGTGAACCGCTGGCGCTTGGTCCGCAACGACTCTTTCGCAGCTCTGAGGAAGTGACCGATTGGCACTCGAGCGATACCCTTTGATTATTGGCAACTGATATATGACCAGTGAAGAGAGCGACAATTTGATGCCCCCTAAGACCGCAGGCACCGATACAGGTACCCAATCGATGGCCGATCATGCCTATGGCGTACTTCGCGATCGCCTGGTACTGCTCGAAATTGCTCCCACCCACCCAATTCATGAGCCGCAACTAGCCGAAGAACTCGGCGTGGGGCGCACTCCGATCCGGGAAGCCCTGAAACGGCTGGAAACGGATCACCTGGTGGTTTCCTACCCGCGCCGCGGCACCTTTGCCACGGCCGTTGACTTCCACGAGCTGAACCATATTTCCGAAATCCGCCAGAGTCTCGAACCCCTGGCTGCCCGAAATGCGGCGGCCAATAAAGATGCCGGAATCAGGGCCGAGATCACCAACTACCTGGACACGATCGATGCCCTGGACGGGAGCGTCGATCAGCGTTCGCTGTTGCTGCTCGATGTGCAAATCCACCGGCTCATCTACAAGGCCAGCGCCAACAAGCATCTTGAGGAGACCCTCGTCCGCTTGGATAATCTGGTGACGCGGATCTGGTGCCTGGTGATTGACCAAATGCCGCCGATCGCCGAGCACATCACCGAGCATTCGGCCTTGCTGCGTGCAATCCTCGAGGGCGAAGACGAGCTGGCGGCGCGGTTGGTCTCGGCGCATGTCACGCACTTTGAGCAGGCCTTGCGTCGCGCACCCTGACGGACCGAGCTAGGCGACGGATTGCTCGGCCCGCCAGGCCTAGTGCGCAAGGCGCTTGGCTTATTTGGCTGCCTTTTCGGTTTCCAGATCCCCGTCGGGGCCCAGGGAATCGGGCAGGCCATTCGGGGAGCCCAACTCCGCAACGTATTCCTCGTCCAAATCTGCAAAAACGTCCTTCGCTTCACCGTTCAGGGGCGCATTCTGGACCGTGACGATCGTCTGCTCGGTGGTCATCAGGCAGAACTGCTCTCCGTCGTGCCGATCTATCCCATCGTCCACGGCTTGTTCGAGGACTTCAAGCGCAACTCTGCCCCGGAGCACCAGGGGATCCTTGCTCAGATCTCTCCAAATCGCCACGCAGAGCAGCAGCATCACCAGCACGAACGGCAGCGCCGAGACGATGGTGATGTTCTTCAATCCGTTCAATGCCGCAGCCGGGTGGTCTCCTCCGGCCAGCAGCATGACCGCGGCCACCGCACCAACCGAAACACCCCAGAAAATCACCGACTTCTTGGACGGCTCCTCGGCACCGCGTTCGCTCAGCGCGCCCATGACGATGGAGGCCGAGTCGGCTCCGGTGACGAAGAAGATCGCGATCAATACCACCGTCAACGCGATGAGCACTGTTCCAAACCATGCGGGGAAGGGCAAACTTCCAAGCAGATCGAAAAGCACCGAATTGAAGTTGATATTCGGCACCCCATCCACCATCTGCGCCATTGCTTGGCCCATGTCTCCGGAACGTTCCGCCCGCTCCTGCAGGCCGATCGCACCGCCGCCGAAGATGGCGAACCAGATCAACGTCACCGTAGACGGCACCAGCAGCACTCCGGTGACAAATTGGCGGATGCTGCGGCCACGCGAGATGCGGGCAATGAAAAGACCGACAAACGGGGTCCATGAAACCCACCAGGCCCAGTAGAAGATAGTCCAGGATGACAACCAGGTGGCCATGGTTCCGTCGCCGGAAGAAGCCGTTCGCGAAGCCATTTCAGGCAGATCACTGATAAAGGATCCCACCGCGTTTGGAATCACATTCAAGATGAACAACGTTGGTCCACCGATGAACACGATAGCCGCGAGGATGACCGCAAGAATCATGTTGATATTCGAAAGCCATTGAATTCCGCGCTCAATGCCGGAAACCGCCGAACCGACGAACAAGGCGGTGAGAACCGCGATGATCAGGACCAGAACTCCGGAGCCCACGGTCGGCAGGAGTCCGGCAGACTGTATTCCGCCGCCGATTTGCAGCGCACCGAGTCCCAATGAGCAAGCCGACCCGAAAAGCGTCGCCAGGATGGCCAAGATGTTAATCGTCTTGCCGCCCCAGCCGTTGACCACCCGCTCGCCAAAAATTGAGCTGAACATCGCGGAGAACAGCTGCGGCCGTCCCAAGCGGAAGCTTCCGTAGGCCATGCCCAAGCCGACAATCGCATACATGGCCCAGGGGAAGAGCGTCCAGTGGAACAGCGTGGTGCCCATGGCGGTGCCGACGGCCGCGGCACTCTGCCCCTCAACCGTTCCCGGCGGAGGGGACATGTAGAAGAACAACGGTTCACCCACACCGTAGAACACCAGTCCGATGCCCATTCCGGTGGCAAACATCATGGAAATCCAGGAGATGGTGCTGAATTGCGGCTTCTCGCCATCTTTACCCAGCGGGATGCGGCCGAAGTTCTTGGCCGCCACAACCAGCACGAATATGGTGAAGACGGTAGCCGCAATCACGAACATCCAACCGGTATTCGTGATTACCCAGTCCAAGGCCTTGCCCGCGGTGTTTCCCAGACCGGTCGGCGAGGCGAACCCCCAAGCGATGAACGCCAGCGCCAGGGCGCCGGCAATTCCGAAAACCCAATAGTCGGTCCCGCCTGACGGGTATTTTCTCGGCCTGCGCCGGCGAGCCGAATGCAGCTCGCTGACTAGATCTTGAACTGGTTGATCACTGCGATTCATAGATTTTCCTTTGATGGTGGAACATGACGGCCTTCCGCAATGGCTCCGCGGCTTGGCCTGCCCGCAACCGGAAAACGGGCGCAACAAAGTCGTTGCTCGGTCAGGTTAAAGGCGGCGACCGCCGTGCTCGATGAACTGGCAGGGGCACGGCGGTCGCCGAATGATGCACCGGCTACGGCACAAACGCGGGGCCGAAGGAGTAAACCTTGCGTCCCCGCGCTGCGCTCCGCGAGCTAGGCGCCGATCAGTCCGTGCGGGTCGAGCACGAACTTCTGCGCCGCACCCTCGTCGAAGGCCGCATATCCCTTGGGTGCGTCGGTCAACGGAATGGCGGTTGCGTTGACGTTTTTGGCGATCGAGACCTTGTCCGAAAGAATCGCCTGCATCAGCCCTCGGTTGTACTTCATCGCCGGGCACTGGCCGGTGACGAAGGTATGGGACTTGGCAAAACCTAGCCCGAAGCGCATGGATAGCGAACCCTGCTTGGCCGCCTCGTCGCTGGCTCCGGGATCTCCGGTGACATACAACCCGGGGATGCCGAGGCTGCCGCCGGCCCGGGTGATCTCCATGAGCGAGTTCAGCACGGTGGCCGGCTGCTCCTTCCCGGCGTCGTGCCCGTGGCCGCGCGCCTCGAAGCCGACAGCGTCGATGCCGCAGTCGACCTCGGGCGTGCCCAGGATCTGTGCGATCTGCTCGCCCGGATCGCCGAGCGAGACGTCCACCGTCTCGCATCCGAAGCTGCGCGCTTGGGCTAGCCGGTCGGCGTTGAGATCCGCAACGATGACGGTCGCCGCGCCGAGCAATTGCGCCGAGGTCGCCGCCGCCAGGCCCACGGGGCCGGCGCCGGCGACATACACGGTCGATCCGACCGTCACTCCGGCGCCAATGGCGCCGTGGTACCCGGTGGGGAAGATGTCCGAAAGCATTGTCAGGTCGAGGATCTTCTCCATGGCCTGGTCACGGTCCGGGAATTTCAGCGCGTTCCAGTCTGCGTACGGAACCAGCACGTATTCGGCTTGCCCGCCGACCCATCCGCCCATGTCCACGTAGCCGTAGGCGGAACCCGGACGGTCCGGGTTGACGTTCAAGCAGATGCCGGTCTGTCCGACCTTGCAGTTGCGGCAGCGGCCGCAGGAGATGTTGAAGGGCACCGAAACGACGTCCCCCACCTTGAGGAACTCCACGTCGCGACCGACTTCGATCACTTCTCCGGTGATCTCGTGGCCCAGCACAAGACCCTCCGGGGCAGTGGTGCGGCCACGGACCATATGCTGGTCGGAGCCGCAGATATTGGTGGCGATGGTGCGCAGGATGACGCCGTGGTGGACCTGGCGGCCAATATTTGCCGGGTGGACTCCCGGGCCGTCCTTCAATTCAAATTCCGGATACGGCGAATCGATGAGTTCGACCTTGCCGGCGCCGGCGTAGCTTACTGCCAAGTTGCCCATGGTGGACCTTTCCCTTGAAATATCAGTTGGATACTAATTGGAATTAGGCCAAGTCTCCTCATGAGTGTGATCTATGTCAACAGGAAACCGAAACTTGACTCGCGCTCCCGCCGATGCCAGAGGGAGGGGCTACCCGTCCAATTCCTCGGTCAATCGCTGGGAAATAATGCTCTTTGCGGTGCTCTGCAGAACCGTCAAAGATTCCTCGATGAGCGGCGCCCCCTTGCTGCCCTTGCGCGTCACCGCGACGATTCGCCGCGATGGCTTGATTGCTCCGGAGATTCGGCGGCGCACCACATTCTCCGCACTGCCCAAGGTCGCCAAGCGCGGCATCAATCCCACTCCCAGTCCCGCCCCGATGAAGGCGATCATCGTTTCCCACTCGACCGCCTCGTGGGCAATATGCGGGGTGACCCCCAGCGAGGTGAAGGCGGCAACGAACAGGGCTCGATAGACCGATTGCTCCGAGTCCGAGATCCACGGATCCTCGGCGAGCTCTGAGAGCGACACCGATTTATTCATCGCCAGCCGATGCTCCGCGGGCAGCACCACATCGAGCGGGTCATCGAGCAGCACCGTCTGCTCGAACTTGGCGTTGCCGCCACTTGATCCAGGTGTTTGCGATGCCACGATCACGGCGAGGTCGATCCGCTCGGCCAGCAATAGATCCAGGCAGCGCTGCGGCTGGGCCTCCACGAGCCGCACCTCGACATGCGGCCGCGTTCTGCGCAGGGTCGATGCCAGCGGGGCCAGCAGCTGCGCTGCCGCCGTCGAAAAACCGCCCAGTCCGAAATCGCCCTGAACCTGCCCCTCGGCCGACAGCGCCGAGGACCGCAGCAGCTCCCATTGCGTCACAATGTCGTCGAGTCCCGCCACAAAGTGCCGGCCCGCGACGGTCAACCGCACCCCGCGCCCATCCTTGATCATCAGCTTGATTCCCAGGGAACGCTGCAGCTCACGAAGCTGTGCGGAGACCGCCGATGGCGAGTATCCGGTGAGTTCGGCGGTCCGTGCAATGGTGCCCGCCGAGGAGAAGACTCGAAGGGTAATGAGTCGAGGATCAATCATGCACCTATTCTGCACGATTTCATTCACTTTCTTGCGCTTTTCTTGTTGGCCGATTGTTTCTAGTCTCGACTCATATGGTGATTCGACTCACAATGAATCTTCCCCATTTTCACATTCATGGGCGCCTGCAGGCGTCCGGCTTCTAGGAGTAAAATATGACCGCTTCGGTAAGCACTCCGCACTCGACGCGTGGCAAGCTCGCCTCAACGGTAAGCGATGAACAGCTCGCCGAGATTACCGAACTCTTTCAGAATCGGCGCAAGGGCTACTCGCTTGAGGCACCGTTGTATACGGATCCTGCGGTATTCAAGGTCGAAATGCAGGCAATCTTCGGAACCCACTGGCTCTTTGCCGCCAGCGTTGCCGAAATCCCGGAGGCCGGAGACTACGTCACCCTCGACTACGGGCCGCATTCGCTGATCGTTTTGCGCACCGATGACGGAGGCGTCAACGTGCTGCACAATGTGTGCCGCCACCGCGGTGCCCGCGTGCTGACCGAAGCCTCGGGCAGCACCGGCAACCTGGTGTGCGGCTATCACTCATGGACCTACTCCCCCGAGGGCAACCTGATCCACGCCTCGGCTCCGGGCGAGGGAACCTTTGACAAGAATTGCTTTGCGCTCAAGCGCGCCCACGGCCGGATCCACGCCGGGCTGATCTTTGTGTCCTTGGCCAAGGAGCCACCTGAGGATTTCGACCAGGTCGCCGAAATTTTCGAACCCTACCTGGCCCCGCATGATATTTCCCGCGCCAAGGTCGCCTACCAGCAGAACATCATCGAAGAGGGCAACTGGAAGCTGGTGATGGAGAACAACCGCGAGTGCTACCACTGCGATGGCCACCCGGAACTAGCCTGCTCGCTGTTCCCCACCTGGGGCCTGACCGACGAGACCGTCCCTACGCATCTCGAAGAAGTCTGGGAACGCAACCAGAAAGCCCAGGCAGGGTTGGAAGAACGCTGCCGCCGCTACGGGATCCCGTACGAAGTCGTCGAGGAGCTGGACACCCGCGTCGCGGGGATCCGCATTTCCCGTGAATCCCTGGATGGCGACGGAGAGTCCTTCTCCGCCGACGGGCACCGGCTCTCGAAGAAGCTGCTCGGCGAGCTGCGCGACTTCCGCTTGGGCCGCTGCTCCATGCACCTGCAGCCCAATAGCTGGTTCCACTTCCAGTCCGACCACGTGATCACCTTCGCCGCGTTCCCCATCAACGAGCACCAGACTCTGGTCCGCACCACCTGGCTCGTGGCCGACGATGCGGTGGAGGGCGACGACTACGATCTGGAGACGCTCACCCACACCTGGAAGCAGACGAATCTGCAGGACAAGGCCTTTGTCGAGCTCTGCCAGTCCGGAGCCAGCAGCCCCGCCTACGAACCCGGCCCGTACATGAAGAGCGAATACCAGGTCGAAGCATTCATCAACTGGTACACCCAGCGCGTTTTGGAGCACCTGGCATGACCGGTACCGCCAAGCTCCTGAGCAGCGCCCAGCGCCTGCGCGGGCTGGAAATGCCCTGGAACAGGGTGCTCAGCAGCCAAGAAGGCCCGGCGAGCGCAGCGCGCGCACTGGGCCCCTGGCATCCCCAGGAATTCCTGGCCGAATGCGTGCAGACCATCGAGGAAGCCGGCGGGCTGATGACGTTCGTCTTCCGCCGCCTCGATGGCGCACCGCTGGCGTTCCGCGCCGGGCAGTACCTGAACATCGCTTTCCCGGTGCATGGCGAAGACCAGGAGACGGTGGACCGCAGCTATTCGATTTCCAGCGCGCCCACCGTGCCCTGGACCTTCAATGTCAGCATCAAGCGCGACCCCAAGGGACTGGTATCCACCTGGGCGCATGAGAACCTGCGTCCGGGCATGGTGCTGGATATGCTCGGCCCGGTCGGGGCCTTCCACCTGGGCGATTCCGACCGCCGCGCCCGCTTCCTGTTCCTGGGCGCCGGGGCCGGGGTCACTCCGATCATCTCCATGGTGCGCACCATCCACTCGCTGCCCGGCCAGGCCGATGTGGTGGTGCTCTGCCACGGCACCGTGCCCGGAGACTTCCCCTTCTGGCGCGAGCTGGAATACATCAAGCAGGTCGATCCGCGCATCAGGGTCTCCTACTCGCTCGGAAATCGCGAAAAACCCGCAGATTGGGACGGATACTCCGGACGGCTCACCGCTGAAATGATCGAGGCGGTGGCCCCGGATGCCAACGGGCGCAAGGTGTTTGCCTGTGGTCCGGAAGGCTATCTGAATTCGGCCACCAAGCTGCTGCGCGAAGTCGGCGTGGATGACACCTCGGTGTTCATGGAATTCTTCTCCGGAGACCGCAAGACGCTGCTCGAATACCAGGCAGAAATCGCACTGGCAGAGGGCATCGCGGAAGAAGTCGCCGAATCGGTGGAGGAGTTCTACGAGAGCCAGCCGCCGGAGCTGAGCATGTACGAGCCGGACTATGACGAAACGGGCACCCTCGAGGCCGTCGGCCAAAAGCTGGTCGTGGTCGACTCCGATGTTCCGCTGCCGCCGGCCGAACCGCTGGTCACCGAAGAAGAGCCGCCTGCCGCCTCCTCCTTCCCCACCGTGGGCGAAGGCGAGCTGACCATGACCTTCCTGCGGACCGCGATCAACGTCAAGATCAACTCGGATGAGCGCATCCTGGGGGTAGCCCAACGCGCCGGAGTGCGCATCGGGGCCAACTGCCAGGAAGGCATGTGCGGCTCCTGCAAGGTCGTCAAGCTCGAAGGGGACGTGGAGATGAACCACCAGGGCGGCATTCGCGCCCGGGAGATCACCGCCGGCAAGTTCTTGCCCTGCTGCTCCACCGCGCAAACCGATCTGGTCATCGATGCCTAGCCGTCGCGGCCCGATCCCCCAGTACCGCCAGCAGTTGCTCCACCACACCATCAGTACATAAGGAGTCCCCCATGTCTCAAACTTCACCTCGGGTCGTCATCATCGGAGCCGGAATCGTCGGCGCTAACCTGGCGGACGAACTTGTCCAACTGGGCCACACCAATACCCTGGTTATCGAACAGGGCCCGCTGGATATCCCCGGCGGCTCCACCTCCCACGCCCCGGGCCTGGTCTTCTCGTCCAACGGCTCGAAATCCATGACCGAATTCGCGCAGTACACCATCGAGAAGCTCGACTCTCTGGTGGGCGCCGACGGCCGTGGCTCCTACCTGCGCGTAGGCGGACTGGAGATCGCCACCACCGAAGCGCGCTTGGCAGATCTGCATCGCCGCGCCGGGTGGAACCGCTCCTATGAGGTGGAGGCCCACGTGGTCGACGCGGAGGACTGCCTGAAGAAGTTCCCGATGCTCAACCCCGAGCTGGTCCTCGGCGGCCTCTACACGCCGAACGACGGATTGGCTCTGGCCGCCAAGGGAACCCAATTGGTGATGGAACGCGCCAAGGCCGCGGGCGTGGAATTCCGCGACCGCACCGTGGTCACCGATATCGAGCAATCCGGCGGCAAGGTCACCGCGGTCATCTGCGGTGAGGACCGCTACGAGGCAGATATCGTGGTCTCCTGCGCGGGTTTCTGGGGCCCGAATATCGGAAAGATGGTGGGCACCGAGATCCCGCTGCTGCCTTTGGGACACCAGTTCGCCTGGACCACCCCTGCACCGAGCCTCGCGGGCATCAACGAACTGCCGGCCGGCGCCAGCCGGCCGATCCTGCGCTACCAGGATCGCGACCTCTACTACCGCGAGTGGGGAGAGAGCATCGGCATCGGCTCCTACGCGCACCGCCCGATGCCCGTGGACCTGGACACCCTGCGGACCTACAAGCCCGAGGAAATCACCTCCGAGCGGATGCCATCCTCGCTGGACTTCACCCCCGAGGACTTCGCCGCCGAATGGGAAGCGACCAAGGAACTGCTGCCGGATCTGCGCAATACCCAGATCCAGCGCGGCTTCAACGGGATCTTCTCCTTCACCCCGGACGGCGGTTCGCTGGTGGGCCAGTCCAAGGAGGTCGACGGCTTCTTCGTGGCCGAGGCCGTGTGGGTCACCCACGCGCCGGGCATCGCCAAGGCCGTAGCCGAACTGATCACCACCGGCACCTCGAAGACCGATCTGAGCGACTGCGACCTGAACCGCTTCGAGGACATGCAAACCACCAAGGAGTACGTCAGCGAAACCTCGCAGCAGAACTTCGTGGAGATCTACGATATCCGCCACCCGCTGGAGCCGCGGCTGAAGCCGCGCAATGTGCGCACCAGCCCGTTCTTCTCCCGGCAGCAGGAACTGGGAGCCTTCTTCCTGGAAGGCACCGGCTGGGAGCGCCCGCATTGGTACGAGGCCAATGCCTCCCTGCTCGAGCAGCTGCCCGCCGAATGGGCCGCCCCGGCGCGCGATGACTGGTCGGACATGTTCCACTCGCCGATTGCCGCGGTGGAAGCCTGGAAGACCCGCACCGCCGTGGCGATGTTCGACATGACCCCGCTCAAGCGCGTGGAAGTCGCCGGCCCGGGCGCCGGGCAGATGCTCCAGGGCCTGACCACAGCGAATATGCTGCGCGCACCTGGCATGGTCAGCTACACCCTGCTGCTGGACGCCGCCGGCGGCATCACCAGCGATATCACCGTGGCCCGCATCTCCGAAGAGCTCTACCAGGCCGGCATCAACTCGAATGTGGATGTCGCCTATCTGGACCGCGAGGCCCGCAAGTTCAACGAGGCGAACCCGGGCCAGTGGGTGTCCGTCCGCGATATTACCGCCGGAACTTCCTGCATCGGGCTCTGGGGCCCGCTGGCCCCAGAGGTGATGGCCAAGGTCAGCGAAGACGATATGAGCAATGAGGGGCTCAAGTACTTCCGCACCAAGCAGATCTCCATCGCCGGCATTCCGGTGACCGCAATGCGCCTGTCCTATGTGGGCGAATTCGGCTGGGAGCTCTACGCCTCGGCGGATGTCAGCGCCAAGCTCTGGGATGTGCTTTTCGAAGCCGGCCAGGAGCACGGCATCATCGCCGGTGGACGCGAAGCGTTCAACTCCATGCGACTGGAGAAGGGCTTCCGCTCCTTCGGCACCGACATGACCAGCGAGCACGAGCCGGAACAGGCCGGGCTGGGCTTCGCGGTCAAGGCCACCAAGACCGTGGACTTCGTGGGCAAGGCCGCCCTGGCGGACCGCGCCGCCGCGGCCACCAAGCGGCTTCGCTGCCTGACCATCGATGATGGCGTGTCCGTGGTCCTGGGCAAGGAACCGGTGTACGTGAACGGGGAACCGGCAGGCTATGTCACCAGCGCCACCTTTGGCTACACGGTGCGCAAGCCCATCGCCTACGCCTGGCTGCCGAAGACTGTGCAGACCGGAGACGCGGTGGCGATCGAGTACTTCGGCAAGCCGATCGCCGCCACCGTGGTCGATGATCCGCTGTACGATCCGCAGATGGACCGGCTGCGCGGAGTTTCGCTGGCCACCTCGGCCAGCTAGCAACATCCAGCCACCGGGAGGCCGGGTAGCCGTTCATAATGAACAGCTGCCCGGCCTTTTGCCGTATATACGCATATATAGGTACGAGACGCGCGCTGCGTTCTGGTTTCCGCGTCGTTTGATCAGCAGTGGAACTACCCGGGGTTCCTCAAGACCGGGCTTCGTCGTTGGCATCCTGTGTGATGAACTACCGCACCCGTCCGATGTTCAGTAAATAGATGCATTCCGGTAGTTACGGAACAATGCAATTAACTGAACATTCCAGTCGCGAATAGACCTACCGCGAGCATCATTGAGCGCATACTGCAGGATTCGCTGGGTTGAGGAGTCCTGTCGTCACGGCCTTCGGCAATACAGCACAGGGATTTTGCCCGCTGATAGTGGTGTCAATTTTATACTGTTAACGGTATAATATTGACATGAAGCAAAGCTATAGAGACATCTTGCGAGAGATCGCCTACGACAACTATGGCTACGTCACTGTCACCGGCGCCACCGACGCTGGTGTGCCGGCGGTGGAGCTGCCAAAACTTGCCGCCCGAGGCGGTTTGGAACACACCGGGTACCGCCTTTACCGGGTCACCGACATTCCACCAACTGACCACGATCAGTTCGCGGAAGCCACCTTACGGGCGGGCGTCGATTCCCACCTGCGAGGAGAAACTGTCCTTGCCCTCCTGGGCCTGGCGGATGTGAACCCTCGAAAGATTACAGTTGGTACAACCCATCGCGTACGTCGAGCCATGCCTAGCTATATAAATCTCGTTCGAGCTTCCGTAGACACAAAAGTGACTCACTATCAGGGGATTCCGGCGCAACGGGTTGCCGAAGCCCTCATTGAATGCCGCGGACAAGTACCCGCATCACGACTACGAGACGCCGCGACCAGGGCCCGCGCCGAAGGACTTCTCACCTCTGCAGAATGGCGCCAGGTACGTAAGGAACTTTCCGTATGAAGTATCCAACCCCACTCGCAAATCTCACAGCGCTCAACCAGCGCATTAGAAACTTAGAAGGTGAGGAAAGCTTAGTCACCCGGCGACGCACCTCCATGGCACTGGTCATTGTCGGGCAAATGCTCCCCGGAGGATCCGTAAAAGGTGGAAGTGCTATGGCATTGCGATATGGCACTGGAACACGATTCACGCGTGACCTCGACGCCGCACGGGCCAGTGGACTGGCAAAGTTCCGCGATGATTTCGCAGATCGCCTCCTAGAAGGATGGGAGGGCTTCACCGGACGTCTTGTTGAAAAGAAGCAACTGAAACCCGCAGGAGTCCCGGCTTTCTATGTAATGAAACCCTTCGACGTCAAGCTCGACTACAAGGGTAAAGCATGGTGCACCGTCCCCTTTGAACTGGGCCACAATGAAATCGGCGACGCGGAACACCCCGTACTGGTTCTTGCTGAGAACCTTATCGACATGTTCACTTCTCTCGGCTTACCATCCCCAGCTCCTGTGCCGGTAATGCCAGCAGATCATCAAATCGCCCAGAAAATCCATGCATCTACCGCTCCTGGAAGTGACCGAGCCCGGGACCTCGTAGACCTTCAGCTGCTGGGCACCCAAGAGCAACTAGATCTCACGCAAGTACGATCAACCTGCGTCCGACTCTTCACTTACCGCAAAGCGCACACCCTTGGCCACCTGTAGCGGTTGAAGAAACCGACTGGGAATCCCTCTATGCCGAAGCAGCAAATGGACTCAACGTAGCCGCTGATGTCATCTCCGCCGTTCAATGGGTCAACGAATTCATCGCCCAGATCGATCACGCCCCATCTACCACTTCTAACCCCCATTCTTCATCAACTGGGCCCAACCATTGAGCCGTGATGATGCGAAGCTCTCTCACTACCGCAGTAGACTTCGAGACTTGGTGTCCAATTTGTCCCAGTTCTACGTGGAGCTCATTCAACCGCATACACCTGGCTCATTTACAAGGTGGCGGCCCTTCGAATTGCACTGCCCGTTGATCTGAACCACCCGCAACACGGCATGGGCCGTTTGCGGTGGGCAGGCCACGCCAACGCTCGAACGGCAAAAATCTCTGGAACACAAAGAAAGCCGCTGCATCATCGGCCTTCCAAGCGATGATGCAGCGGCTATTTTTTCCAGCGCTGCGCCGGCGCCAGATCCCACTCCGGATCCAGGCCAACGCGCACCGTGAAGATACTATTGTTGCCTTGTACCTGCCGGTTCAACGTCCTAAGCAACCATGCGGGCTGGCTTGCCTTGCACTTGTGCCCTAAACGCTGGCGAACAGCTACCTGCGTCCGGCCATGGGAGCTCCTTTCGATGCGGCATTTTCAAGGGCGGCTAGCGCCGCCTGCGTTGCGTGCAGGATCAACAGGGCGGTGGTTACCGTGCCTACTCCCCCGGGCACCGGGCTCATCGCCCGGACCAGTGGCTGCACCGACTCCGCGTGAACATCGCCTACCAGCTGGCCATCCTCGGTGACATTGGTGCCCACATCGATGACTACCGACGAATCGCTGACCTCGTTGCCGGTGAGCAGGTTCGCCCGGCCAACCGCCACAACGGTCACCGCCGCGCCCCTGGTAATCTCGGCGAGATTGGTGGTTCGAGAATGGCAGATGCTCACCGTTGCGTCGCGCTGCAGCAAGAGCTGGGCGAGCGGTTTGCCCACCACCGCGGAACGGCCCACCACCGCAACGTGCTCTCCGGCGAGTGGGACTTGATAGTGTTCGAGGATTTCGATGACCGAACGTGCCGTAGCCGGCGCAAAGGCCGGCTGGCCCACGCTGAGCCTGCCCAGGCTCAGCGGGTTGGCTCCATCAATATCCTTGGCCGGGTCAATCAGCTGCACCAGGGAGGCCGGGTCAACCGATTCGGGCAGCGGCGTCTGCAGAATGATGCCGTACACCTTCTCGTCTGCGTTCAAGGCACGGATCGCTTGGGCAATCTCCGACTGGGTGCCGGTGGCCAAGTCGAGCACCTGGCAGTGAACTCCGAGCCGTTCGGCGGCGCGTTCAATGGAGCGCACATACCAGGACGTTGCCTCGTTGTCGGTTGCGAGCACCACCGCCACCCGGGCGGTGATCCCTTCGCTCGCCAGCCGCGAAACGAGTTGGCCGGTGCGTTCACGGATGGCTGCGGCCACCGGCTGTCCGGCGAGGCGTTGCGCGGTCATGCAGCCACCACCAAGCGGACCTGCGCGCTGAGTGCTTCTGCCGCCACGATCGCGTCGGCGGCTTGGCTGGCCACGAGGCTCAAGCGTTCGCGCTGTTCGGCTTCCTGTATTGCCGCAATATTCATTTCCAGCGTCACCAGCGCGGTACCCAGGGCGGCTCGCGCCGCTTCGGCGGCGGCAGCCACATCGCTGATCACCGATCGGTTTCCGATCTCGACCAAACGCTGGGCGAGCTCAATGACCACCGCGGAGGATTCAACGGTTGAGACCAACGGTGCGGCCGCGGCAATGGTGGCGCTTTGTATGGCCGCGGTGCGCGCTGCCTGTTGCTCTTCATCCTCCTTGGGCATCCTGTATGCATCGCCTAAGGCCCCGAACAATCGTTCGTCTTCCTGCGCCTCGAACAGCGCCGAACGCATCAGTACGCGTGCGTGTTTGGCGATCGGCTGAGCTTTGTCCTCGACCTCTCGGAATCGCGGTCCGGAGGTAAACTCGGCAACCATGGACACCAGCGCGGCGCCCTGGGCGGCGTGCAAGGCCGCGGCAGCACCTCCCCCCGGAGTAGGCGCCTTAGAAGCGAGCCGTTCAAGGTAGCTGGTGATTGTTTCATTGGAGATCATTGGGTTTTACCCTCGCTCAGAATGCTTGGCTGTGGATCCCTAGGCCAACCGGAGAGAAGATTTTGCGTCTGGGTCGGAGCCGCAAGCAAGTGCAGCGCCGGCCATTTGTGACGGTTATTCGTATGGCCTCAAGACCGTTGGATTTCGCGCGAATCAAGTGCCTCCTTGGGGCCCAGCACAAAATCTTCATTTAGTATCCAATTGGTATATCAGGTTACCTTGAAGCCTAAAACACATTCCGAATGCAGGTCAAGAGTTTTTGATCCTCTCTGGAAAAGAAAAGTTAGCAAGGATACGGTGAGCCATCCGCAAACCCTGAACATATGAGAGCAGCAGTGAACTGTCTGGTCGATATTTATGATGTCGTACCGGTAATCGGTGAGCCCATCAGCCAATCAATAGCCGGGCGCAAAGCGATATCTGCTCGTCGGGGATTTCGTTAGCGCGCACCCGCTTACGGCGGATGCGCGCTTCCTACCCGTCCGCCCGGTGCTACTGCCGAGGGACAGCGAATTCGACCCCTGATCCAGGTGCTCCGGGTTGCGCGACAAGGACACCCAGCTTGCCGCGTCCGTGTAGAACCGTGATCGTCAGTTTTACAGGGCTGTCCTCGGAGACCACGCATTCAACGTTCATCTGCTGCGAGTACCGTGAACTCGACGAGCAGTTCTGTCCGAAGCTAGCCCAACCCCAGTAGCGGCGGTCCATCTTCATGCTGAACTCAAAGGTCTCTCCGGGCGCTACAGCTCCGGGGACGACTGTGAAAACATACTGCGGTAAGAAGCGGTCGCTAACTCGTTCCACCGACACGTCAAAACTCGATGTCGATTCGGGCTCTTCTGGATCAACCGGTTCTTCGGATGGATCCGGTGTCGGCTCGACCGTTGGGTCCACCGTAAGTTCCGGCGAAGGCTCCACCGTCGGCTCAACCGTCGGCACTGGCGTTGGTTCCGATGTAGGTTCCAGCGAAGGCTCCACAGTCGGATCAAGCGTTGGTTCCGATGTAGGTTCCAGCGAAGTCCCCACAGTCGGATCAAGCGTTGGTACAAGCGAAGGCTCGACCGAAGGTTCCGCCGTAGGTTCCGGCGAAGGCTCCACCGTCGACTCAACCGTAGGCACTGGCGTTGGCTCCGATGTAGGTTCCAGCGAAGGCTCGACCGAAGGTTCCGCCGTAGGTTCCGGTGAAGGCTCCACCGTAGGCACTGGCGTTGGTTCCGATGTAGGTTCCAGCGAAGGCTCCACAGTCGGATCAAGCGTTGGTTCCGGCGAAGGCTCCACCGTCGGCTCAACCGTAGGCACTGGCGTTGGTTCCGATGTAGGTTCCAGCGAAGGCTCGACCGTAGGTTCCGGCGAAGGCTCCGGCGTTGGTTCCGATGTAGGTTCCAGCGAAGGCTCGACCGTAGGTTCCGGCGAAGGCTCCGGCGTTGGTTCCGATGTAGGTTCCAGCGAAGGCTCGACCGTAGGTTCCGGCGAAGGCTCCACCGTCGGCTCCGGCGTCGGTTCAACCGTAGGCGCAGAAGCCGGAAGATCGGACGCTTCTTCTACAGGAGGCATTGTAGGAGTGCCCGGACTACCCAAATTCAAAGGATAGTCAGCAATGGCGTTATCGGGGAGATCCGATCGCTGGCCCTCGGGACTCTGCAGAGGCAAGCGCATTTGGCTGTCGTCCAGCCCCTCCCGGCCCTCCGATTCAGGTGTGGCGGACTCAAATGACACGAGATCCATGAGGATGTCCTCCAATGCGGAGGGCGCATCGATCGGATCTACATTATCCGGCTCTTGTTCAACGGACCGCTCCTGAGGCAATGCAACGGGTGCTGTTGAACGGTCGTCAAATAGTGGCGTCAAAATACCGACCGCTGAAGCGGCCACCGCCAGCGCAGCTAGGCCAGCTCCCACTCCAGCTGCAACTGCCGAAGCACTCACGGTTCCCGTCACCACAGCTGCAGCCCCGGAACCGGCAGTCGATACTGCAACCGAGGAACCACCAGTAGCGGCGGTAATTCCGCCGCCGAGTTGCGCCAGTCCCCCTGACGCTGAAATACCTAAGACAGTGGTTCCCCCAACGAACAATGGCAGCACCACGCTGCGCATGGGCGCGCCGATGTTTTTAAGCTCGCCGTAAACAAGCGAACAGTCTGGGCAATTCTTAAGGTGCGACTTCAGGGATCGAGTGGCCTTGGGACTCAAGTTATTTCGAATAAACGCGGGTAGCTGCTTGCGCGCAGACGCGCAGTCGGCAACGAGGCCTGCATGTTCTTTGAGGTGGGCAGCAAGGTAAGACTCACGTAGCCCCTCACGGGCTCTAACGGCCAACGCAGACGCTGCGTTGGGAGTGATACCAAGAATCGTCGCGATCTCGCGGGGAGGAAGCCCATCGACTTCGTTATGCCACAAAACTGCACGCCATCGCTCCGGCAGCGATTTGAAAGCGCGGATAACGATCTCTGATTCGGCGCGCCGCATGACTTCGTCAGCATCCGGGGTTTCACTCGCGAACTCTGCGATCTCATCGATGTCGGCTTCACGCCGCGCAGCTCTGTTTCTAGAGAAGGCCTCCCTGGAAACCGAGGTCAACAGATACGCGCGGAAGAATTCGGTCGGCCCGGACCCATGCTTGAGGCTTGCGAAAACTCTCAAAAAAGCTTCGGACACAATATCCTCTGCTTCAGACGGATTATCGGTATGCCGATAGGCAACTGCCAGCGCAACTTGCTTGTGGCGCTGGTACAGCCGCTCTTGGCACACCCGGCTTCCAACGCGTGCGCCCTGAATCAGTTCCGAATCGCTAGCCCCCGCAATTTCGGCTCCCGAATCAATTGCCATAAAGTCCCCATACTTCGAAAACGATGCGTCCACTAACCGAATTCACCCCGGCGGATTTTTCAAAACCTCGCACTTATCCAGTTAATATTTGTAGACCCTATCACCAAGAAGGACCAAGGGGCTCCAAACAGACCATCCGTTCCGATATTCACAGGATCTCAACAGATCCCAACCAGTGGTTGCTCTTTATTGCTCCAGTGATTGAACGGCTTGCGCCCCAAGCAGCAAGCCATTCAGTCGCCGACGCGAACGGCGTGAATTCGAGTCCCCCAAGCACCCGGTTCATCGCCTCTACACGTTAAGAGTCCCCAACCACCGAATCATGACGCGAGTTTAGGCAAGTTCTTTTAATTTTGTTTTGTATCGGGACATCGGTAACTGTTCTGTATCAACACATCGGTAGCGCTTCCCACCACTTTTACCCCCTCTTGTCGAAACAGGCAGCCTCCCAAGTTCTAGAGTCTAGGCAGGTTGTCAAACTGGAAGATCTGAAAAATAATCCAGTCGAAGCTATGCTGAATCTCCCCTAGCCACTCAGCCTGACTTAGTCATGCACCAGGGAATTCATGCCATCTGTTCATGACAGAAAGCCCATTTCACGATCAATGGCTACTACTCATTCGTTGAGGACCTTGCGCCGGTGGCGCATTTTCCGATTGCTGTTGCTCTCCAATTCCTGTGCGGTTCCCACAAGCGAGGCTAAGCGACAGATCTCGCTGTTCTGCAAATTGAACCGGTGCATGCAGAGCCAAGTGCCACACGGCGTGCCCGGGAGAAAGAATGACTGCGGCACGGAGGTTCGGATCTTCTGCCAGCTGCTGATCAAGCATCGGCAACTCGGAGCAGTCGCTGTGCGACTTGGCGGAGAAATCATGAACCTCTCCTGTCCCGTCGCCGATCCAGGAGTTGGCGAACCAGAATCTTCCCGTGCCCTGAGCCGCACGAACAAGCAGCAACCTTGCGCTGGGGTTGGCCCAGCCTACGAATCGCTGAAACGCCGGATGCGGCTGGAACTGGGCAGTCACTCGTTCACCTTCCGGTGCGGTGTCGGGATGTCTCGGAGAAATGCGGTTGATCCCGTCCGCAGAACTCGGGATGTCCGGCGGCGCTGCTAGATAGCGCCCAGACTCGCCATTGAATCTACGAATTGCCTCCAGCCAAGATGCCGCTTAATTGGCCACGCCTCCACACGTGTGGTTCGTGGCCCTCCACGCCGTTGCGCCGGGACTTCAGCCTGAGTCTTCGAGGCCGCGCTTCATCCGTCCGCTTCCGCGCAGGTCTCCGAGAGTCGGCAGTATTTCGATCCGCGGTGCAGGACGTTGCCGCGAGCTCTGTGCTGGTTGCTTGGCGCCATCTTCTTCGGCCGATGGCTCGAAAGATTGGGAGGTCTTGGGATGCCGCCGCCAATGGACATAGGTCTTGATCCCGAAAGCAAGGAGCACAGCCACGACAATTGAGCCTAAGACCAGTGAAGCATGCACCACCTCGGCCAAAGCCAGGTCATCGACGTTCTTGGTCATTATCGAGGTAGCAGTATTCGCGTTCATAACCATTCCTGTACTCGAAGTGACGACTGCTCTATCCCCATATGGCTCACAGTCTATGAGCTGGGAGGCTCAATTCGCGCGTGCCTCGTCCAATCGATACCTCTTTGTTATGGGTGAGCCGAACACCGGGCAGTTAAACAGTGAATGTACCCGGAAGCATTGGAATCTGGAGGTGTTGAGGCTACGATGCGGCCTTGCCTGGAGGCCAGCGCGCGATCCGGCACGAGAAAACCCCTCTCCCGCCAGTTCAAAGGCAGAAGAGGGGTCCGGCAAAAGCCAGTTCCTAGTGCTCGCGGCGGATCAGCTTTCCGCCAGGAGTCTGGAAGTCCACGTCGGCCCCCGCGATGATCGACCGGCGGACCACGCCACTCAGGGTCTTGCCCTGATACGGGGAAATCGGGTTCTTGTGATGCAGCTTGGCCACATCCACCTCGAAGGTGTCCTCTGGAGCGAAGATCGCGAAATCCGCGTCCTTGCCGGTTTCGATGCCGCCCTTGGCGCTCAGCCCGGCAAGCTTGGAAGGATTCACGCCCATCCATTGCACCACCTGCTCCAGCTTCAGCCCGCGCCCCTTGGCTTCGGACCAGATCAGCGGCAGGCCCAGCTGCAGCGAGGCGACGCCGCCCCAGGCGACGCCGAAGTCGCCATTCTCCACGTCCTTCAAATCGACAGTGGACGGAGAGTGGTCCGAAACGATGCAGTCGATAATGCCTTCTTCCAGGCCCTTCCACAGCAGTTCGCGGTTGTCGTTCTCGCGGATCGGCGGGCAGCATTTGAAGGCCGTGGCGCCGTCCGGGATGTCCTCGGCGAGCAGCGTCAGATAGTGCGGACAAGTTTCCACGGTGAGCTTCACGCCTTCGGCGCGGGCCTCGCGGATCATCTCCAGGGCATCCGAGCTGGACAGGTGCAGCACGTGGGCGCGCACCCCGGTCTTGCGGGCGCGCTCGATGACCTGCGCAATAGCGGTATTCTCCGCATCGCGCGGACGCGAGTTGAGGAATCCGGCGTACTGTCCGCCGACAGGATTCGGCGAATTATCGATGATCTCCGAGTCCTCGGCGTGCACGATCATCAGCGAATCGAAGGAGGCAAGCTCTGCCATGTCCTCTTCCATCTCGTCGACGGTCAGCGAGGGGAACTCGTCGACTCCGGAGTGAAGCAGGAAGCACTTGAAGCCGAAGACGCCGGCTTCGTGCAGCTGACGCAGGTCCTTCTTGTTACCCGGAATGGCGCCGCCCCAGAAGCCGACATTGACATAGGCGCTCTTGCTGGCAGCCTCGCGCTTGATTTCCAGCGCTTCGAGGTTCACCGTGGGCGGGATGGAGTTCAGCGGCATGTCCACGATCGTGGTGACACCGCCTGCCGCTGCGGCCTTGGTGGCGGACTCGAAGCCTTCCCACTCGGTGCGCCCCGGCTCGTTGACGTGGACATGGGTATCCACCAACCCCGGGAGCAATACCTCGTCGTCGCCGACCTCGATGGTGCGTGTGCCCTGCAGATTATTTCCCAGCGGCTCAATGGCCACGATCTTTCCGTCGCGGACGCCGATTTCGCGGGCGGCCATGCCGGCGGTAGTCAAGATGCGTTCGCCACGGATAACCAGATCGAAGCCCAGATCTGTGGTGCCGCTGGCTTCGCGTTCAACAGCTTCGTTGATGCTCATGAGTCGTTCCCTACTCGTTACGTTTAAAGCTTGAGACTAAATTCTGTGGTGCGTGGTGCGGTTATTTCCATGATCTCCTATCCTGAAAATAACCGCACCCGCAATTCATGTGGAGTTGCCAGTGGCAGCGACGACCGACCTCAGGCACTCACACCGGCACCGGATTTCATGGGCACCAGCGCGGTAGGCGCATCCCCGATCTCCAGTGCAAGATCTTCAAATTCATTAACCGCATCCAGCTGCGCACCCATGGAAATGTTGGTGACCTTCTCCAAGATCACCTCAACCACCACGGGGACCTGGTGCTCGTCGGCCAGACAGTTCGCCTCGGCGAATCCCTCGGCCAGCTTCGCCGGATCATTCACCCGAACGGCCTTGCATCCGAGCCCTTCGGCGACCTTGACGTGGTCCACGCCGTAACCGTCGGTTTCCGGGGAGTTGATGTTATCGAAGCCCAAGGAGACGTGGTAATCCATTTCGAAGGGACGCTGCGATTGGCGGATCAGGCCAAGGTAGGAGTTGTTGACCACCACGTGCACGTACGGCAGCTTGAACTGTGCTCCCACTGCCAGCTCTTCGATCATGAACTGGAAATCGTAGTCCCCGGACAGTGCCACAACTTTTTCCCCTGGCTTGCCGCGCACGACGCCCAGGGCTGCCGGACCGGTCCAGCCCAAGGGGCCGGCCTGGCCGGCGTTGATCCACTTGCGTGGCCCATAAACGTGCAGCATCTGCGCGCCGGCGATCTGGCTGAGCCCGATGGTGGATACGTAGGTGGTGTCCGCCCCGAAGACCGCGTTCATCTCCTGGTAGACGCGCTGCGGCTTGATCGGAATATTGTCGAAGTTGGTCTTGCGGTGGTTCGTGCCCTTGCGGGCGGTGCACTGTCCAGCCCACTGCGAATAGTCGGGGATCAGTCCAGCGCTCTTGCGTTCGCGCACGATCTCCAGAATCGAGTCCAGCGCCGCCGCGGCATCCGAGGTAATTCCCAGATCCGGCGCGAATACGCGGCCGATCTGGGTCGGCTCGATATCCACGTGGATGAACTTGCGCCCGGCTCGGTAGGTTTCGAGGCCACCGGTGTGCCGATTCGCCCACCGGTTTCCGATGCCGAGCACCACGTCCGAGGCCAAGAAGGATTCGTTGCCGTATTTGGTGTGCGTCTGGATGCCCACCATGCCCGACTGCAAACGGTGGTCATCCGGGATGACACCCCAGCCCATCAGGGTGGGCGAGACCGGGATGTTGAGCTCTTCGGCCAGCTGCACGAGCTTATCGCTGGCGTTGGCGTTGATCACGCCACCGCCGGCAACGATAATTGGACGCTTGCCGCTCAGCAGCAGGTCAACGATCTTCTCGGCCTGGCCGCGGGTTGCCTTCGGCTTGGTGGGCGCCAACGGCTCATAGGCATCGATGTCAAAATCAATTTCGGCCATCTGCACGTTGATAGGCAAGTCGATCAGCGCAGGACCAGGGCGGCCCGAACGCATGATCTGGAAAGCCTTGGCGAAGGTTCCCGGAACGAGCCCCGGCTCCAGCACGGTGCTGGCGTATTTGGTCACCGGCTTCGCGATGGATTCAATATCCACCGCCTGGAAGTCTTCCTTGTGCAATACGTGGGTTGGCGCCTGGCCGGTGATGCACAGCATCGGGATCGAGTCGGCGATGGCCGCATACAGGCCGGTGATCATGTCGGTGCCGGCCGGTCCGGAGGTGCCCAGGCACAAGCCGATCTTGCCGCTGGCCCGCGAGTAGCCATCCGCTGCATGCGAGGCGCCTTCGACGTGGCGGTGCAGCGTGTGGCGGATTCCGCCATGCTGTTTCATCGCCGAGTACAGCGGGTTGATTGCCGCGCCGGGCAAGCCGAACGCTTCGGTGGAGCCTTCCTTTTCCAGGATCAGCACGATGGCATCTACTGCGCGCATCTTAGGCATTGAAATCACACATCCTTATCGATGGTTCGGCCCCGAACGGAGCGGTGAAAGAAGAATCAAGATCATGAGGGGATGACCTGTGGCGGGCCGACGAAGTGAATCGACTTCACGCCCACCCCGAGCACCGGAAGCCGGACTCGAACTGGAACGAAGGACTCCACCTGCTGGCGAAAACAGTTGTTCGCCAGCAGGTGGGCCGGCTGCCGAAGGCAGGCGTTGGACCCGCCACAGGAAGAATGAGGGGAAGAGCTAAGTGGGAAACCTACTGGCTTTGACCCGAAAGGCGCTGCACTCCGCGGAAAAGACCCGAGTGATCCAGCGCGCCGTCGCCGCTGGCGACGGTGGAACCCACCAGCTGGGCGACGAGCGAACCCATCGGAAGCACCACGCCGGCTTCGCGGGCGGCCGAGGTGACGATACCCATGTCCTTGTGGTGCAGTGCCAGCCGGAATCCCGGTCCGAATTCACGGTCCAGGATCTTCTGGCCCTTCTGCTCTAGCACCTTGGAGCCGGCAAGTCCCCCGCCGAGCACCTTCAATGCCGAATCGGTGTCAACGCCATAGGCTTCGAGGAAGACCACCGCTTCGCTGAGCGCCTGGATATTTGCGGCGACGATCAGCTGGTTGGCGGCCTTGACGGTCTGCCCGGATCCGGAGGGACCGACCAGGACGATGGTTTTGCCGACCGCTTCGAGCACCGGCTTGGCAACGGCGAAGTCCGCCGGTTCACCGCCGACCATAATGGAGAGCACCGCGTCGATGGCTCCCTGCTCGCCGCCGGATACCGGTGCGTCCAGTGGACGCAACCCGGCCTCGCGCGCCGCATTCGACAGGTGCACCGCTACGTCGGGGCGGATGGAGGAATTATCGATCCAGATGGCCCCGGATTTCGCATGCGCAAACAGGCCCTCTGCACCGGTGGTGACCGCTTCGACATCCGGAGAGTCCGGAACCATGGTGATGATGACGTCGGCGTCCTTGACCGCTTCGGCGATTGAGTTTGCCGCGTGGCCGCCGGCTGCCGCAAGCTCGGTGGCGGCTTTTTCGCTGCGGTTGAAACCGGTGACGTTGAAGCCTGCGGTGACGAGGTTCTTAGCCATGGGCAGTCCCATGATTCCCAAGCCGATAAATGCAACATTCTGTGACATGTGATTCTCCAAAAGTGTTTTGGCGGCCCGCACGAGGGGCGAGTGGAAGTTTAGGAGGCGTTGGCGCCGGCGGTGGCTAGCCATTTGAAGGCGGTTTGCGCCTCCTGCTTGTACTCCAGGGCTACCTTGCCGGTGTATCCAAGCTGGCGGGAGCGTTCGATCCAGGCAAGCAGGGGCAGGTCACCGGTTCCCGGTGCCCCACGGCCAGGCGCGTCGGCGATCTGGATGTGGCCGAATTCTTCCGCGTGGTTTTCGATGACCTGCGGGACATCATCGCCGTTGACCGCCAGGTGGTAGAAGTCGGCCAGCAGGGCAATATTTTTCTTGCCCGCATCCTTGACCTTGTTGACCACATCCAGTGCCTCGGCGGCGGTCTTCAGCGGGTAGGCCTCGGTGCCGGACACCGGTTCGATCAGAACGGTGCCTTCGATGCGTTCGATGCCCCCGGCGGCAACTAACAGGTTTTCAAGGGCCAGCTCGTCTTGAGCCTGCGCGGTGGAGCCCGCAAGACGATTTCCATAGAGGGCGTTGAAGGATTTGCATCCGGTGGCCTCGCCGATAGCGGTGACCACGTCCACGTTCTCACGGAACTCTGCGCTGCGCCCGATCCACGAAACTAGTCCGCGGTCCCCCGCGGGCATATCTCCGGCGAAGAAGTTCAATCCGTCCAGCTGCACGCCCGCGCTCTTGATCGAGCCGATGAACTCGTCTACCTGCTTGTCGCTCGGCACGGCGGTGGCGAATGGCCACCAGAATTCGACGCTGTCGAATCCCGCCTGCTTGGCTGCTTCGGCACGCTGATTAATGGGTAGTTCGGTGAGCAGAATCGAGCAGTTCAGAGTGTAAGACACTGGATTTCCCTTCAAAACCTATTCAAAGATTCCACTTCATGGAATATTTGTTTTGCTTTACGAAAACTCTAAGACGAGACCCGGATCACTGTCAACCCTTGATCGTCCCTGCTCAAATCGCCCAAGACGCGCACCCAAGAGCGAATCCACCCCTCCCGACAACCAGGAACCCCTCCGCAGTTAACCTTGGTAGCGGGCGGCTGGATGGAGGCCCTCGCAGCTGCCGGTCGCCATATCCAGCCACCACCCCCTCGACGGCCAGCTCCACCGCCAATCCGCCTGCGCGGACCCCGGGCAAAGGGGAAGTGCCGAAGTCCGGCCGATCTCCTCGGCACCAGCTTTAAGCTAAATCAACTAGTCAACACCTGCCATGAAAAATTCCGCACAGTGAAATGGAGATTCTCTATTGCGGTAATGTGACACACGGCATAAAGTGGGTGGACAATCGATGTGGCACACATCTCGGAGTGAATTTCTCTAACTCAGGAGCAGCCATGAGCACACAACTCATAGGGATTCGCGCAGAAAAGCCAGCCTGGCGACTGCAGCACGAAGCCCAGCCCGTGGTGGGCACACCTACCGAGTTCTATTTGAACTTCGGCCAGCCGATCTATCCGTAACGCGTCATCTCGTCCCCTCAGCGGACGTACACGCAGCTTCTTCCGTATGCATAGACCAGCATGATTCATTCATGCGCGCTGTCGATAATTCGTTGTCCCCAACGCTTCTCACCGTCGAGAGCAGACTTCGATCCTCAGCACGCACCTGAGAATAGGACCTCACCATGGGGCATCAAATTCCGGAGACCACCTCCGCGCCGACGATCATCACCCAATCGCACAACGAACGCATTGACCCTTCCAACCCACATGAGCTCAGCGCCACCCTGTACAACGAGGACCTCGCGCCGACTACGCGCACGGGGCGCACCTGGAACTCGTACAGCATCTTCACCCTCTGGGCCAACGACGTGCACTCGCTGGGCAACTACGCTTTCGCCATCGGACTGTTCGCCCTGGGGATGAGCGGCTGGCAAATCCTCGGTGCCCTGGGCATCGGGGCAATTCTCCTCTTCGCCCTGTTGACCCTCTCGGGCTTCATGGGCGAGAAGACCGGTGTGCCGTTCCCCGTCATGAGCCGCATTGCCTTCGGCGTCAACGGTGCGCAGATCCCGGCGCTGTTGCGTGGCGCCGTGGCTATCGCCTGGTTCGGGATTCAAACATTCTTGGCATCCCAGGTGCTGAGCGTCATGGTCATCGCACTGGCACCGAGCGCAGTCGGTTTGCAGCAGACCAGCTTCCTGGGACTCGACACCCTCGGCTGGATCTGCTTCGTTTCCCTCTGGGCCATCCAGCTGGTGATTGTCAGCTACGGAATGGAAATGATTCGCAAGTACGAGGCCTTTGCCGGCCCGGTCATTCTCGTCACCTTCTTGGCACTGGCCATCTGGATGCTCTTTGAATCGGGATTCAACGTCTCCATGAGCACCGGTGAAGCAAAGTCCGGTCTGGACATGTGGGTCGGCATCTTTGGAGCCGCTGCCTTGTGGGTTTCGATTTACGGAACTTTCGTTTTGAACTTCTGCGACTTCACCCGTGGCGCCACCTCGAAGAACGCCATCGTGCGCGGAAACTTCTTCGGTATTCCACTGAACATGCTGTTCTTCGGGGCCATCGTGGTGGTGCTCACCGGAACCCAATTCTCCATAAACGGCACGATCATCACCTCGCCTTCAGATGTCGTCGAGGCCATCCCCAACACGCTGCTGCTCGTCCTGGCCTCCGGTGCGCTGCTGATCCTGACCATCGCGGTGAACCTGATGGCAAACTTCGTGGCCCCGACCTACGCGCTGACCAACCTCTTCCCCAAGCGGTTGAACTTCCGGGCCGCCGCCCTGATTTCCGGCTTCATCGGTATGGTGATCCTGCCTTGGAACTTGTACAACCCCCCAGAAATCATCAATTACTTCCTCGGCGGGCTCGGTGCCCTGCTCGGCCCGCTATTCGGCATCATCATGGCCGACTACTGGCTCGTACGCCGGGCACGAATCAACGTCTTGGACCTTTACCGCACCAATCCAGAAGGCACCTACTACTTCACTCGCGGAGTTAACTTCCGCGCTGTGGCTGCCCTGGCCATCAGCTCGGTCATTGCCTTGCTCCTGGCGTTCCTGCCCGCACTGCACGTTATCGGACCCTTCGCGTGGTTCCTCGGCTCCGGAGCCGGCGCAGTTACCTACCTGATCCTGGCCAAGCGCCGCCTCGACCTGACGGATATTGACGGCGAAGCCATCGCGGTCACCCCGAAGCACTGATTTCTAAGGAACCGACCATGCGCATTCTCATTGTCAATGTGAACACCACGGCCTCGATGACTCACGCGATCGGCGAATCGGCTCGCAAAGTCGCCTCGCCGGGCACCGAAATCATCGAACTGACTCCCGATTTCGGCGCAGACTCCTGCGAGGGAAACTTCGAAAGCTACCTCGCCGCCATCGCCGTGATGGACAAGGTCGTCAATTATCCCGGAGTCTACGACGCGGTCATCCAGGCCGGCTACGGAGAGCACGGGAGGGAAGGGCTGCAGGAGCTGCTGGAGGTCCCGGTCGTTGACATCACCGAAGCCGCGGCCTCCACCGCACAATTTTTAGGTCATAAGTACTCGGTCGTGACTACTCTGGACCGGACCGTTCCGCTGATTGAGGACCGCCTGAAGCTTGCCGGGCTCACCGACCGGCTGGCCTCGGTGCGCGCCAGCGGCCTGGGAGTCCTGGAGCTGGAATCCGATCCGGGACGAGCCGTTGCGGCCATCGTGGAGCAATCGCGACAGGCGGTGCAGGTTGATAAGGCGGAAGTGATCTGCCTGGGTTGCGGCGGCATGGCTGAATTGGAGGCGAAGGTCAGTGAGGCCACCGGCGTGCCAATTGTTGATGGGGTGCGTGCCGCGGTGACCATTGCCGAGTCCTTGGTTCGCATGGGCTTGAGGACTTCAAAGGTGCGCACCTATGCAACTCCTCGCCCGAAGACCATTACCGGCTGGCCGATCAGCCGCAGCAGAAGTGGCCTAGCCGTCTGAGACTGGACGCCCAGTTTGCACGGTAAAGCCCAAGGCATAACCCAGTCAATTCCCAGAGTGCCCATTTAGAGTCGTAAGTACCTCTTGAAGGTGCGAGTGATGACAAGAACCCTCCAACGCTGCAAGCGTTGGAGGGTTCGCTCATGTTCAGGGGCGTTCAGGATTCGAACCGGGCAGGCCACTCCTCGGCTAGAAGCGCGTAGCTCATGCCGTCCAGCCATTGTCCATCGCGGTGCAGTGCATCGCGCTTGCTGTATCCCTCACGCCTCATGCCGATTCGCTCCATCAGCCGCCACGACGGCTCGTTCGCGGCGAAGCATTCAGCAATGACCCGGCGTAGGCCCAACTGCCCGAAACACAGGTCGATGACCCCACAGACCGCTTCGGTGGCATAACCAAGACCACCATATTCTGGGTTGAAGCTCCACCCGATCTCGGCTTCGACGCCGCGGGTCGCATCCTCGATCTCGCGCTGGCCCCAACCATCTTTCACCTTCACCATGACCGTCCCGATCAACTGCGGCCGGCCTTGCGCATCCAGCAGCTGAACCGCGACATCACAGGCATAGCGCCTGGCTTCCATGAACTGCTCCAGGTACTGCGGGAAATCATCGGCACACGAGGTAATCCAGCGTTGCACCTCTGGTAGTTTCCGGTATTCCCACGTCGCTTGGGCATCGGCAATTTCGAGCCGCCGCAGCAAGAGCCGCCGAGTAGTCACGGGCCAGTTGATTCGATCGAGAGAGTCGCTCATCTTCGCATCCTAGTTCGGCGCTTCGCGCCCGCCTGCCGTGGTGCGTGCGGTTCATGACGGCAGATGAACACCCGAACGCGACCATTATGGCCCAACCGAGAATAATTTAGCGATGTTTCGCTGCGCTATATTCGCCGCACGAATAGCTTGCCTCACCTAACTAAACGCGGAAAATCACTCATGAAATCGGATATTCCGACGCGCAAGCATGAATTAAGTGAGCTAAGTAACAACAGTCTGGCTTATTCGATTTAGGTCAGCTTAGGCTAGGCTAATTATCAGATCACTCATTTGCGCGACCAATGTCGGTCGCCCGTCCCGAAGGATGACATGGCTTCCATGAAACTTCGCGCCGCAGCTTTGCTGGGCGTTGCAGCACTCTCCCTGACCGCTTGCGGCTCCAACGCCGAAGCTCCGGCAGAGTCCGCACCAGCGTCTACCTCTACGGTGACTTTCACCGATAACAACGGCGAACACACCATCAATACTCCGGCGAAGTCAGTGGTCGCAACCGACAACCGCACCTTCGAAACTCTTGAGGCCTGGGGCATCGAGCTCACCGCCGGCGCCGTAGCACTGATGCCAGACACCATCAGCTACGCCACAGATGAAAAGGTCGTTGACCTCGGCAGCCACCGCGAACCAAACCTCGAAGCAATTGTCGAGGTAGCCCCGGACCTGATTATCAACGGCCAGCGATTCACCCAGCACGCAGAGAAGCTTTCCAAGCTGGCTCCCGAAGCCACCATCGTGAACCTCGACCCACGCGAAGGCGAGGCCTTCGACGCGGAGCTCAAGCGCCAAACCACCGTACTGGGTGAAATCTTCGGCAAGCAGGCAGAGGCCAAGGCACTGACCGATGACTTCGACAAGGCAGTTGCACGCGCCAAGGCTGCGTACAACAAGGACGCGACGGTCATGGGCCTGATCACCTCCGGCGGCGAGATCAACTACTCAGCTCCGGGTAGCGGACGCAGCGTCGGCCCGGCCTTCGATATTCTAGGCCTCACCCCGGCACTAGTGGTCGAGGATTCCTCCACCGATCACGAGGGCGACGATATCTCGGTAGAGGCAATCGCCAAGTCGAATCCCGACTGGATTCTCGTCCTTGACCGCGACGGCGCGGTTGCCAGCGAGGAAGCCGGCTACACCCCGGCCGCTGACCTACTGAAGAAATCCGAAGCCCTGGCCAACGTCACCGCTGCCAAGGAAGGAAACGTCGTGGTCATGCCCGCGGATACCTACACCAACGAAGGTATCCAGACCTACACCGAGTTCTTCAATGATTTTGCAGATGCGCTGGAAGCCAAGTAACCAGAACGCTGAATAGCGACCTCGTGGCGGAGCCGATACCCGGCTCCGCCACGAGGTCGTATCCACCACACATCGAATTCACGGCGGCACCATGACTACTACGACCCCCGCGGTCAAGCCCAAGGGCAGACTCCTCGAACCCAAGCTGATGCTTGGCATCCTCGGAGTCCTCATCCTCTTGGGCTTCTCCCTGTTCACCGGTGTCTATGACATCTTCGGCGCCGATGACGGGTCGGCGATGTTCGCCGTGACCCGCATCCCGCGCACCATCGCCCTGGTCCTTGCCGGAGCCGCGATGGCCATGAGCGGGCTGGTCATGCAGCTGCTCACGCAGAACCGCTTCGTGGAACCAACCACCACCGGCACCACCGAATGGGCCGGGCTGGGACTGCTGACGGTGCTGATCATCAACCCCGAAGCCTCGCTGCTGGCCAAGATGACCGTGGCGATCGTCTTCGCCTTCATCGGCACCATGGTCTTCTTCCTGTTCCTGCAGCGAGTCTCGCTGAAGGCCTCGTTGACGGTGCCCATCGTGGGGATCATGCTCGGCGCCGTGGTGGGCGCCTTCTCCTCCTTCATTGCCCTGCAGACCGACATGCTCCAATCCCTGGGCATCTGGTTTGCCGGTTCCTTCACCTCGGTGATCCGCGGGCAGTACGAGGTGCTGTGGATCGTGGCGTTGGTGGCCATCGCAATCTTCATCGTGGCCGACCGTTTCACCGTGGCCGGGCTCGGCGAAGAAATCGCCACGAACGTTGGGCTGAACTACCGCCAGGTGATGCTTTTGGGCACCGGCCTGATTGCGATTGCCACCGGTGTTGTCACCGTGGTCATCGGCAACCTTCCCTTCCTGGGACTGATCGTGCCGAATATCGTGTCCATGTTCCGCGGAGATGACCTGCGCAGCAACCTGCCGTGGGTATGTCTGCTGGGCATTGCCATCACCACCGTCTGCGACCTGATCGGCCGCACCATCATCATGCCTTTCGAGATTCCGGTCTCCTTGATCCTCGGCGTGCTCGGCGCGGTTGTCTTCATTTCCCTGCTACTGAGGCAGCGCAAACTTGGCTAAGCTCATGACTCCCCCACGCACCACCCCCAAGCTTCCCTCGCCGCCGATCTTTGGCCGCGCCTCCGGCGCACTGCCGACGAAGAAGATCCGCAGCCGCTACTGGATCATCTTCTCCATCATGCTGGCCTTGGCGCTGAGTTTCAGCTTCGGCCTGCTGGCCTGGGATAACCCGATGCCGGTGGGCTCCGACGGGTTCTGGCTGATCGCGAAGATGCGCGCCAGCAATATCCTGACCATGGCCATCGTCGCCTTCTGCCAGGCGGTTGCGACGGTATCATTCCAGACGGTCACGAACAACCGCATCACCACCCCATCCATTATGGGCTTCGAGTCCCTCTACGTGGCGGTGCAGACCGCCTCGGTGTTCTTCATGGGCGCCGCCGGCGTGGTCGCCCTGCAGGGATTGTGGCAGTTCACCTTGCAGGTAGCGATCATGGTGGTCCTGGCCTGCCTGCTCTACGGCTGGCTGCTGTCCGGCAAGCTGGGCAATATCCAGATCATGCTGCTGATCGGCATCATCCTGGGCGCTGGCCTCGGGTCGATCTCCACCTTCATGCAGCGCATGCTCTCCCCGAGCGAGTTCGACATCCTGACCGCGAAGCTCTTCGGCTCGATGAACAATGCGGATATGAGCTACCTGCCGGTGGCCATCCCGCTGATCCTCATTGCCGGGTTCTTCCTGATCTCGAATTCCCGGAAAATGAATATCGTGTCCCTCGGCCGCGACACCACCATGAATCTTGGCATCAACCACCGCTCGGAGGTGATGCGCACGCTATTCTTCGTCTCGATCCTGATGGCCGTATCCACCGCGCTGGTCGGCCCGATGACCTTCCTCGGCTTCCTGGTGGCAACCCTGGCCTACCAGCTTGCGGACACCTACGACCACCGCTTCATTTTCCCCATCGCCTTCCTGACCGGCTTCGTGGTGCTCGCCGGCGCCTACTTCGTGATGAAAAATATCTTCTACGCCCAAGGCGTGGTCGGCATCATCATCGAGGCCGTGGGCGGCGTGACATTCCTGATCTTCATCCTGCGAAAGGGCCGGCTGTGATTACCCTCAAAGAAGTGCATAAGAAGTACAGCTCCGAGGTGGCCATCGGACCGGTCACCCTCGAGATCCCGACCGGCGGCATTACCGCCCTGGTGGGCCCCAACGGGGCCGGAAAGTCCACTATGCTCACCATGGTCGGACGCCTGTTGGGCATCGATTCGGGCAGCATCGAGGTGGCCGGCTACGACGTGGCCTCCACCGCCTCGAAGGACCTGGCGAAGATCGTATCGATCCTGCGCCAGGAGAACCACTTCGTCACCCGGTTGACCGTCCGCCAGCTGGTCGGCTTCGGGCGCTTCCCGCACTCCAAGGGGCGGCTGACGCCGGCGGATGAAGAGATCATCTCGCGGTCCATCGACTTCCTCGACCTCTCCGAGCTGGAGGGCCGCTACCTCGACCAGCTCTCCGGAGGCCAGCGCCAGCGCGCCTACGTTGCCATGGTGCTGGCGCAGGACACCGAAACGGTGCTGCTGGACGAGCCGCTGAACAACCTGGACATGAAGCATTCGGTGCTGATGATGCAGCACCTGAAGCGGGCCGCCCAGGAGCTGAACCGCACCATCGTGATCGTGCTGCACGATATTAACTTCGCCGGCCATTACGCGGACTACATCTGCGCAATGAAGCACGGCAAGGTCGTCCAGTTCGGCTCGCCGGAACGGATCATGAATGACGAAATCCTGTCCGAGGTTTTCGAAACCCCGGTCCAGGTGATCGCGGGGCCTAACGGCCCGCTGGCGGTGTACTACTAAGCGCGCGGAACTTAGTATTCGAGCAGCCGGCACTCACTCCGGGACCATAATTGGGCGGGTTC